>JBDTIE010000154.1:0-13501 GCA_039936515.1 Rhodanobacter sp.
GCGATCGAATGTGCGTGGCACCAGATAGCGCAGCAGCGCCGCATCGATACTTTCGTGGATGAACGCGTTTCCCAGCGCGCCGTCGCTCCAGGCCACGGCGTGTCCGCCAAGACTCAGGCTGCTGGCCAGGCGGGCCGGCACCGTGCGGTCGGCGTCGACCCGCGCGCGCATCTGTGCGGCACTGGTGCTGGTGGCGAAATCCACCGGTCGTAAAAGCAGCACCTCGCCCGCAGGTGGCGCGACGAGACCCTGGTATTGCTTGAACGCAGTGGAATAGCGATGCAACGTCGCACGGTCTTTCACCGCCGGCGGCATCGTGATGGTCGCCGTCGCGCTCGGTGCGGTCGCTGCGACTTGGGAAAAGTCCCCGGGTGCATGCATGACGATATCCACCACCGCGCCGCCCGGTTCCAGAGTTGACGGTGGCAGGGTGGCAAACACCGCGCGATTGCCGTACTGCTTGAGCGCTGACAACGTTACCTTGGCCAGGGCCGTACCCGCCACGGTGGCACGCGGGTTCGCGATGCGCCTCGCCGTCGCGCGAATCGCGCCGGTGGCGACGATGCTGCCGCTGCGCCCGTCGATCCGCAACGCGTGGCCGGACACTGCCCCGTCGCGCACGGACAGCAGCACGCCTTCGGTGCCGGGCATGCTGTTGCGCAGGATGAGCCCGCCCAGATCGCCGGCGAGCGGCTTGTCCGCCATGTGGCGCAATTGCGCCAGGCGGATGGCGTGGGTTTGTGTCAGTAGCCCTTGGTGCCAGACATCGCCCATGTATGGCGCGGATTTGACGGTACTGGCAGCGCTCTTGCGCGCACTGGCGTTGGCACGCTGTATTTCCTTGACCTCGTGCCCGCTCAGTTGCATGGCCAGGCCGGTATAGGGCGCAAGATCGACGAGGTTGTCCAGGTTGTCCGGCAGCGGCACGTTGTCGTAGGTGGCGCTGCCGACAACGCCGTCGGGCACAAAGCGGTTGGGATCGATGGCTGCCAACTGGCCCGAAGCGTTGGCAAAACGCTCGACCAGCGCGCCGAATTGCGCGTTGACGCTCGGCAATCCCAGTGCGCGCGTGCGCCAGCGCGCCAACTTGAGGGTTGCCCGCCGCGGGCTGGCGAATCGGCGCATGGCACCGCCGAACAATTCCTGCGGTAGCGTCGAACCTGCCATGCGCCCATACAGCGATTGATCCGCCGTGAGCGCGATGCGTGCGCGGGCCGGCGACATCACCGCCAGAACGCGCTCCGGCGAGAGTTTGGCAAGGTGCCGGATCTCGACCCGCTTGAGCACATCGCGCGCCAGCCGCGCCAGCGAGAACGCCCGTTCCGCCGCCAGGATATCGCCCAGTTGCGCCCACGCAGCCTGCATGAACTCGTCCTGGTTCTGGCGCACAACCTCGGCGCCCCATCCCGCAGCGAGCCGGTAACGCGGCTGCAGCGACAGGTCGTCAAGCCAGTGCTTGCCGATTCCGCCGGGGCTGACGCCATGCCGATTCGCCGGAAATTCGCCATAGATTGGCGGCGCCAGGGTCGGCACGCGCGGCGCCGGAGCTACGTCGGAGTCCAGACGCGTGGCGCCGCTGTTGAGCATCGCCGCAAGCTTGCCGGCATACGTTGGATCGCTGGGAACCGGGGCGAAGCCCAGCGATACCATCGCGCCTTCGAACACGGTCTGGCCTGGCGCCGCGCCCTCGAACAGCAGGTGGTCGCCGTCGACGTATACCGGACGCTCGCCAATGTGGTGCAGCTTGTCGAGGAAAGCCTGCTTGTCAGGAAGTGCCGGATCGTCGACAAACTGTTGGGGCGTACGGATGCGCCGCGCCAGCGTCTCGACATCCCCCACTGGGCCGGTGGAAAACGCCCAGGAGAAATACACCGGCAGCTCGACCGCGTTGGCGTGTTGCCGAGACCACGCGGCCTCGAGCGTGGCGTTTGAGAACGGCTGGCCGATGCCGCGCAAGCGCCCACCATCGGTGGCCGGCAACACGCATGCGAGGTAGTTCGTGTTCGGCTTGAGTCGGCGCGGGCAGATCAGGCGCGACACATTGCTTGCTGGCTCCGCTCGCAATTCGGCCGACAACTGCTGTGCCGCGGCGACCTGATCGCCCGTTTGCACTTGCGATATCGCCTGGCCGTGAGCCCACAACCAGGATTCAGACAGGTC
Organism: Rhodanobacter sp.; assembly: GCA_039936515.1. Classification (GTDB taxonomy): domain Bacteria; phylum Pseudomonadota; class Gammaproteobacteria; order Xanthomonadales; family Rhodanobacteraceae; genus Rhodanobacter. Next base: position 2,161 of record JBDTIE010000154.1, read on the forward strand.
GGGTAGCTCGCTTGTGACTTGCTCGGCCGTAAGGCTGATGGACGGCAACGGCCGCCCAGCCCGCAGCACCGGCGCTGCAACGACGGATCGCTCCACCACCACCAATACCAGCCATGGCCGCAACCGATCATGTTCGTCGGCGTGCGCCGGCGTGAGCAGCCAGGGAAAATCCGGCGGGTCGAACTCGACCATGGCCAGATAGTTGGGCTCGAAATTGGTCGTGTCCGGCCGCGGATCGGTGCGCACGACAAGGCGCTGGTCAATGCCGATGATGTCGGCCGGCCCATACAGCGCAAGGTCGACGTTGCCGGCCACGGCCGCCGCCTTGTTACCGTCCTGCTGCGCCTGCAGGGTCAGCCCGACGGTAATGCGTGGTCGCGTCGCCAACGTGCCGCTGGCGGTATCCACGTTGGTGTGCGCGCAAGCCAGGCCGCGACGCGACCACGGGACAAAACGGTAGGGAATGCTCATGCCGTCAGCTCCGCGACCTCGACCACTTGCGTGTTGAGCGCGCTGGCGCGCATGAGCGTTGCACTGGCCTGGGTCGCACGCCACACGCTGGCATACGCCTGGTTGCCGGCGGCCGGCGAAAGCGTCGACTTGTCCGCGACGGTGACGGGTGCCGGGTTGACTTTGAGCGCGGCCACCTGCGCCGGTCGCGCGAGCGCCCGGTCGCGTAGCGAAGAGCGCCCTGCCGCGCCAAACGCGAGCGATGCACCATGCACGGAACTGACGTACGTCACGCTGGCACGACGACGGGCGAATTTGTCCCCTCGCGCTGCGCCCAGATCGGCTTCCTCGTAGTCCAGCGGCTCGGGGATGATCCTGCCCATGGCAAAATCATCACTGGCCAGACGGTAGCCGGCGTCGAACGATTCAAAGGACGGTTTGGCCAGTTTGTCGTCCTGGGATAGTTCGAGGAATTGCGCTGCGGCAAAGAAATCACGCGTCGGCTGTGAAGATGTCGCGCCGCTGGCTGCCGGCAGGCCGCCCTGGGTCAAGGTCAAGGCGCCCGCACCGAACTCGTTGGCGCCGTTGATCTTGCTGCCACTGGCCTTGTCCAGCTTCAGGTCAAAAGGCACCAGCTTTTGTTGGAAAGTCAGTGAGCCGAGCGGATGGGCCAGCAAGTCGTTACCGGCATCGACTTTTGCCAAGCTGAGCCACGCATCGCCGCTGGCGGGAAGTTGCGCGCTCCAGTTGCCGACCTTGGCAATCTCCGCGCCCAGCAGCGTGGCCACATCCACCGTAATTTCCGGCGTCGCCGGATCACTGCCGAAGTGCTCGTCGATGTGCACCGAGAAATTCGGCAACGGCCATGGCGTGTGCACTTTGGCGTTTCCGGCAATATGCCAGCGGCCCGGGCCGGCCAGCGTGCCGTCAAGGTGTATCGAGGCGAAATCCTTGCCGAAGACGTGCACGTCCAGATAGGCAAAAATGTCGACCTCGAAGTAGAACCGTGGCGCCAGGTAGCAGATCGCGTCGAAGCCGAGCCCGCCTTCGATGCTGGCAATGCCGATATCGGCCCATGCACGCAGTTCGGCACCGGCCTGCACGGTAGCCGACGTGACGGCAAAGTAGCCTTTGAACGAAATGCCGACGATGCCGATATCCAGGCTCATCCCGACCCGGTCAAACGGCGCCGGGATGTCCGATGGAATTTCCTTGAAACGCGGGTGGAAGCCGCCTGCGCTCATGATGAAGGTGGGTTGGTCGCCGAAGGCGGCGCGGAATGCAAACTGGCCGCTGATCGAAATGAACGCGACGCGGGAGTGAATCAGCTTGGCGTCGAAGGCAATACGCAGCGGACTGAACACCACCGAGCCGACAAAATCCAGACGCAGGTAGAGCAGCGCGAGGTCGGCCGAGATCAGTGGGGGCAGGGCGATGATTGCCTGGCCCAGCAGGGTGAACTGGTTTGCTTCCACCAGCAGGCCCAGCCGCACGGTGACCAGACTTGGTGTCGACCAGCCCAGTTCGAGCATCGGGCCAATAATGAAGCCGCCGGCCTTGACAGGAAACATCGGGCGTAACGCGCTGATGATTTGCGGCGCGTTGGCGACCGGGTTGTTCGGGAACAACACCGCATCGAGCTGGCCGGCGCTCAGCGCCGCCGACAAGGCCGGCGGACTGGCGGTGTGCTGCACGCCAATCAGCCCACCCACGCCAGTGAGGGTGAAGCCGAACGACAACTGGATCGCGGGAAACTGTCCAAAGACCAGAAGCAGCAGCGAGAAGCCGGCTGGCGAGTGCGTGTTGAGCAGTGCTATCGCCTTGACATCGACGGCGAGCATCTTCAGTTCCAGGATACCGGCGTAGCCCTGGTCGTCGACGTTGAGATAGCCGCCGCCCTTGATGATGCCGGCATCCAGCGACAGGCCAATGCCATTGGGCGGCTTGAAATCAAACGCCAGCGGCTTGGCGGCTCCCAGGTCGAGCTTGAGTCGAATACCAAGGCGATCCACGGAGGCCGCAAACGGGCCAAGCGAAACGCCGAAGGACGCTGAAATTTCCACCGCAAGCTTCGAAAAACTGCCGCCTTCAGGCTCCAGCCCAAGGTTGATCAACTGCAACTCGAACGGCCCGGTGGGCAACGTCGGCACCGGCAGGCTGGCATGCAGTCCGTTGCCGTTGATCAGCCGCAGCTTGCCGGTTGCGTCGGCCTGCGCCGCCATGTCCAGCCCGATGGTGATGCCGTCGCCAAGGATCAGCTTGAGGAAACCGTCATTGGGTTTGATGAGAAGCTTTGCGTCCTTGGCGAAGAACTGCAGCGACGGCGTGTTGTTGGCTAGTTGCAGCACAACGCCCAGCTCGCCGATGGTCAACTTGCACCCGACTGCATCGCTGCCGATGGTCAGTGCATTGCCCTTGCGCCACAGCTCGAAGCCGATGGAATATTTGTCGCCGACTGCCACATTGCCGGGCGGCACGATCGGCAGGAGCACGTCCACGCCGGCGCTGGACTTGAGTTTCAGCGCAAGACTTGTTCCTCCGATGGCCTGCGTTCGGTCCAGCCCCAAGTCAAGCGTCGCGCGTATTGCAGCCGGCGGGCCGACGTCGAACGCCAGCGCGCCGCGTGCGCCGGCAGGGCCTTTCAGGACCAGTGATGGCTTGCCGGCAAAGGTCGGGATGAGCTGTGTGACAAAGGCGTTGGCTGCCGCAGGCGAGGGCGCGGTGAACGAGCGGTCGAGCATGCTCCCCAGCAGTAGCGCAATGATGCCAAGCGCGGCTTGCGCATCAGTCACGTCGGCTGCGGAGACGGCGCCAAGCAGGGCGGCCAACCTGTCGGCTTCGTGGTTTGGCGGCGGGTTCGCTTGCGCATCACCGCTGAGCATGAGCAGCATCTTGCCGATCGATAATGCGCTGGGATACCGGCTGTTGGCCGGCATATGCGACAGGCGATCAATCTGCTGCATCACTGGGCCAACGACCGCGAGTGCGGCGGCCGGACTGCCAACCTGCATGTCGTCGATGGCCGTCTTGATGAAGCCCAAGGCGGTGAGCGTCTCGGCGACAATCTGGCATGCCAGGGCCAACGATTCGGGGCCGGCACCGTTGTCGAGAAAATCGCCGAAGTCGGGATGGGGCGGCAGCCCGGCAGGATTGACTACGCCCAGCGCTTGCCAGATCAGTTTTCGAACCGCCGCCTTGTCCGCCGCCGAGATCGGGCTGGCGTCCAGCACATGCCCGACGGATGCGTCATACCAGGCGCAGGTTTGCAGCAGGACCTTGTCGGGCGTTGCCATGTGCGGTTTCCTTGCCTGTCTGGCCGATTCGATCGGGATACGGCGGATTGGCGCGCTGCCACAGCACCGCCGCTACCACGGTCGCGGGTCGCCACAGCGGTAGCCCGGTCCATTGATGAAACGCTCCGCGGCGCGCGTATTGGCGTCGTTCTCCGCCGCAAGCCGTACGGAATTGGGTATCCACGACTGGGGTTGGTCGGCAACGTCACACAGGTATTCCACCTGTGCCTGATTGGGCGAATGGAAGCGTGCCGCCGTGCCGTCGCTTTCCCACATGGCACCAAAGGCGTAGGTCCCGATCCCGTGGAAATAAAAGTAATCGCAGCCCTTGGCGGTGCAGTTGCCCTGGGTCGGCCTGTGGCCACCGACGTCCCCATTGTTCCAGCCGTACTTGGCGAAGTACGCATGCCATCCCTCGTGCATGAAATCACCGCCGCGCGAGGCGGGGTTGGCGTTGGCCTCCGTCGGGTCGTATAACGCGCACGCGGTGGCGATCTGATGGTTTCCCGGGCTGTATGAGCCGAAAATCGTGGGGTCGTCCGAAGCCACGTGTTTCAGATGGTCGTGAAAGTTGCTCGCGCGAGCTTCGCCGATTGCGCGGTAGTCGATCGTTCCATGGAAAGACTGGTCGTTGTTGTCTGCCAGGCCGTAGGTAACCAGATAGGCTGCATTCCAGTGTTTGGGGTATTCCAGATTCCGGTTGCAGGCGTCGTTCCAGCCGCGGTTGGCCCAATCGCTTCCATGCATGTCATAGGCGCGGTATTGCCAGAGATAGAAGTCCTGCCAGCAATCGTGGGTTGCCCACAGGTCCTTGTCCGCCTGGCTGGCGTCAGTCTGGTCGCAAACGGCATGAGCCAGCCGCGGTGCGAGCAGCACGACGGCCAGTAGTCCGAGCAGCATGGCCGCAATGTGCTTCATGGGATGTTCCGCTGTCCTGACGACAGTGACGCGTCTGGCGGGGGAGGTGACGCCGTCGGGTCGACGGCCTGACGGGGCTTTTGCTGACGTGATTTTTCCGGATTCGGTGGTTGCAATTCGGGATGGCGTTTCAGGTAGATCGCCAACTCGCGATTGAAATCACGCGCAGACATGCCCGCGTCCCGCACCGGCCGATCAAGCACTGGCAGCTCGTCTCGGCGAAGCACCGCGGACAATTTACGTCGCGCTTCCTCGCTGTTGCCCTGGTTCCACAGGTAACTGGATGCCGCCTCAAGGCGAACCGCTTTCAGGGGATGCCGGCCGGCAATTTCCAGCGTTGCCTGCAGCGCCTTGGGGGTGCGTGCGTAGGGGATGGCATTGGCGGCCTTGACCTGCAGCCGCTCCTGCGCCTCTGCTGCGGCAGACAATCCGAGTTCCTCTCGCACGGGTCCTCCCTTGGGCAGAGGCTGCCAGACGAACTTGATGAGATACGCGGTCCCGGTCGGATTGCGTTGTTCACCAAGGAGCGCAAGGACGACGAGCGCCCGGGAGAAGTCATGTTTTCTTGCATCCTCGAATTGCGCAATGAGCCTCTGCGCAATTTTGTCGTCGTCGCGTGCGTTGCCAATCACCTGCCGCAGCTCTTCCCTCCGCGCAACCGGTACGGCGCCAGCGGCGTCGACGAACGCAGTGACGTCGTCGCCATTTTTCAGGCGTGGAAGGGGCCGGGTGCCGGCCGCCGCGCGCAGGACGCGCGGCGCTTGGCCAGCCGGCGCGGTTGTGGCCGGTGGGCCGGCATCCGATGTCGCAGGTGCCGTCCGCGTTTTGACGCACGCACAAAGCGCCAGCAAGGCCGCTGCAATCCCCATCATTTTGAAGACGGAACGCTGCATGGTTTCCGTTCCTGCGGCCGATGCGCCTGGTTTGGTCGCGCGTCATCACACGATGGCGATCGTTCGCGCCAAATCAGCAAAATCCGACGCGCAATGCCGGTCATCGCGCGGCTGCCGCAACCAGTCTGGGTCGCGGTTGACGCAGTCTACATTTGGTCTGCGCCTCTTCCTGCGGACTATCGTGCGCGGTTATTGGACATGTGTGCGCCGGTGAAAATGCATTCGCTCGGTTTCACCTCCACGGCATTTATGCGCTCCCGATATTGGGATGCTGTCATGCCCACCAGCTTGCGGAACGCGCGAGAGAAATAGGCGGGGTCGTGAAAGCCCACGTCATACGCGACTTGTGCGATCGGGACGCAGGGGTCGCCCAGCAGCTCTCGCGCCTGTGCGATCCGGTGGTCCAGCACGAAGTCCTCAAACGTGGTTCCCTGTTCGCGCTTGAACGCACGACTGAACTCCGAATCGCTCAGGTGGCAAAGTCCGGCTACGCAATGCCGTGACAAGTTGTCGCCAAAGTGGGTGGCGATGTAGCCGACTGCCGCCGCAGTTCGTCGCGCCGTGGTGGGCGGATGCCGGAGATGTCCGGCCGGTTCGATCAAATCCGGTGGCAGCCGCCGCGAGGCGAAGGAATCGGCAGCCGGGGTTTCGACCATTTCCGCCAACACCTCGATGCTGCGGGTGAGGGTTGCCGGGTCCAGCGGCTTCACCCGGTAATCCCACACCCCAGTGCGAAATGCCCAGACCGCCAGGGCCTCGGAGTGATATTCGGTCAGCACCAGCACGGGAAGACGGGGAATCGCCTGGCGAAGCGCCTCTACGACGCGCAGGCAGGCTTTGTCGGGGTAGTCGAACTCGATGCAGGCAAACGCCGGTCGAAACCTGCGCACAGCTTCCAGCGGGCAGCGCGTGCGATCGATACGGGTGACATCGTGCTGTGCCGGGACCAACCGGCAAGGCCCGTGCGGTACAGGCTGCACACACAAATCCACCCAAAGTATGCGGACGGCTCTCATGGTGGCGCACCCACGGTGGTGAGCCGTCGACTTCGTCGCATCAAATGCAATCATCGCGGCCCGTCGGCCGGGTGACGTCATTGACGGCAACGTCGTGACGGCCCATCGCGAGCCCCTGCGTGAGGGATTCTACTGACTTGGGGCAGCGTGCGAACACGAATCGGAGATCGAACTCCGTCGGACGCCAGCAAGGCTGGCCAGCCACCAGGCCGGCTGCATCGACTGCTTTGCCGGCTGCGAGTGCGACGCGGGGCAGCCGCTGAAAACGTGGCGCAATTGGCCAAACTCTTGGTCGGGGTGACAGGATTCGAACCTGCGACTTCTACGTCCCGAACGTAGCGCTCTACCAGGCTGAGCTACACCCCGTGGGAGCCGCGTATGGTAATCGGCGCCCCGCGGCTTGGCAACAAGCGGGGTGCGAGATGGATGCTGCCGGCGCAGGCCATCTGCTAATCTTGGCGGCTGCCGCGGCGCTTGTTGCGCGGCGCCCTGCCGTTGCATGAAGAGGATCCCATGGCGCTTACCCCGGCCCGCACCATGCCTGGTGTGCTCGAACTGCTGCCACTGGACCAGATCGCGCTGCAGCGCATGCTCGATGTCATCCGTCGCAACTACGAGCGCTTCGGCTTCCTGCCGGTGGATACGCCGGCCATCGAGTACTCGGACGTGCTGCTGACCAAGAGTGGCGGCGAGACCGAACGCCAGGTGTATTTCGTGCAGTCGACCGGCGCGCTGGACAAGGCTGGTCATGACGCCACCGACGTGCCGGAGCTGGCGCTGCGCTTTGACCTGACCGTGCCGCTGGCGCGCTATGTCGCCGAACACGAGCGCGACTTGAGTTTCCCGTTTCGCCGCTACCAGATGCAGAAGGTGTATCGCGGCGAGCGCGCCCAGCGCGGGCGGTTTCGCGAGTTTTACCAGTGCGACATCGACGTGATCGGCAAGGACAGCTTGTCGATACGCTACGACGCCGAAATCCCGGCAGTGATCTACAGCGTGTTCCGCGAGCTGGATATCGGCGCTTTCACCATCGCGCTCAACAACCGAAAGCTGATGCGCGGCTATTTAGAAAGCCTGGGGCTGGTCGCCGCCGAGCAGCAGATGCTGGTGTTGCGCGAGGTCGACAAGCTGGACAAGCGCGGCGCCGATGCCGTGCGTGCCACCCTGACCGGACCGGTATTTGCGCTGGCCGCAGAGGTGGTGCAAAAGATCCTCGCCTTCGTGCAGGTGCGCTCGACTTCGCTGCACGACGCGCTGGCCAAGCTTGACGCGCTTGGGGCTGGTCCGGCGCTGATGGAGCAGGGCCGCGCCGAGCTCAAGCAGGTGCTGCAGCTGATCCATGATTTCGGCGTGCCGGAAACGCATTTCACGCTGAACCTGTCCATCGCGCGAGGGCTGGATTACTACACCGGCACCGTGTACGAGACCACGTTGAACGACCACCCGCAGATTGGTTCGGTGTGTTCTGGGGGCCGTTACGAGAACCTGGCCGGGCAATACACCAGGTCGCACCTGCCGGGCGTGGGCATTTCCATTGGGCTGACACGGCTGTACTGGCAATTGCGCGAGGCCGGGTTGATTGGCGGCGCACGCAGCACGGTGGATGCGCTGGTCACGCAGATGGATCCGGCGCAGCTTCCGCTCTATCTCGCCGTGGCCGGCGAATTGCGCGCCGCGGGCATAGCCACCGAGGTCGTGCTCGAAGAGGGCAAGCTCGCGCGCCAGTTCAAGTACGCCGACCGTTCGGGCATCCGCTTCGTCATTGTCTTGGGCGAGTCGGAAGTGGCCAAGGGCGTGGTGACCATCAAGGACCTGCGCCGTGGCGACCAGTTCGAGGTGCCGCGGGCGGACCTGGTGAAAACCTTGCGGGTGGAAATGGAGCAGGCCGCAGCAATGGGGTAAGCGTGGGGCCTGGCGCGCGGCGGTTGATCGTCCTGGGACGATGCAGGCTGTCGTGTGCCAGTTCAGCAGCAGACAATCCGGAGCAGCGCAGGTGAGCGAAACGATTCTTCTGGACGGCAGCAGCCTCACCCGGGCGCAGCTGGTGGCGGTGGCGCGCGAAGGCGCGACGGTGGCGCTGGACGCCGCCCAACTGCAGCATGTGCAGCGCGCGGCGGAGTTCCTGGCGGCAAAGGTCAGTTGTGGCGAACCGACCTACGGGGTGACCACCGGCTTTGGCAGCAACGCCGACAAGTTGCTGGGCGCACACCGGGTGCGCCGCGAGCTGGACGGCAGCGGTGGCTCGGCGCGTGCCGCGCAGGACGAAGGCACGTTGCTGGAGGAGCTGCAGCGCAACCTGATCATCACCCATGCGGTGTGTGTGGGTAAGCCGTTCAGTGCCGAAGTGGTGCGGGCGATGCTGGTGATCCGCATCAACACGCTGCTGCGCGGGCATTCCGGCATTCGCGTAAGCACCTTGCAGGCGCTGACGGCCATGCTCAATGCCGGCATCGTGCCGGTGGTCCCGGAAAAGGGTTCGGTGGGTGCCAGCGGTGACCTTGCGCCGCTGTCGCACCTGGCCATCGTGCTGCTTGGCGGCGGTGAGGCGTTTTACCAGGGTGAGCGCATGGACGGCGGCCAGGCGCTGCAGCGTGCCGGCCTGCAGCCGGTGCGCCTGTCGTTCAAGGAAGGGCTGGCGCTCAACAACGGCACGGCGCAGATGCTGGCGACCTCGGCGCTGGCACTGGATGCGCTGGAACGCCTGCTGGACACCGCGGACCTGGCCGCGGCGATGACCCTGGATGCCTTCGCCGGCCGCAGCGGTGCCTTGCGCGCGGACGTCCATGCGCTGCGCCCGCATCCGGGTCAGGTAAATACCGCAGCGCACGTGCGCGAGCTGCTCGGCGGCTCCACGCTGATCGACATTCCCTACCATCTGGTGCCGTGCTTCCGGCCGTGGACTGCGTCCGCATGGCGGGAAAGCGACGACCAGGCACTCAGCTTCGACATCGCCTGGACCTGGGTGCCGGCGGACCAGCGCCATGGGCGCGAGGCGTTCTATCGGCGCTTCCTGCCCTTCCGCGGTGGCAAGAAGCACCAGCCGCAGGATGCCTACAGCCTGCGCTGCATGCCGCAGGTGCACGGCGCGGTACGTGATGCCTGGCGCCAGGCATGCCGGGTCATCGACATCGAGTTGAATGCGGTCACCGACAACCCGTTGGTCTTTCCCGAAAACAGCGACGAGCCGTTCATCGAGGATCAGGTGATTTCCGCCGGCCATTTCCACGGCATGCCGCTGGCGCTGGTGATGAGCTACGTCAAGGCGGCGATCCCGGTGCTGGCATCGATCTCCGAGCGGCGTCTCAACAAGCTGGTGGACCCGGCAACCAACGACGGCCTGCCGGCCTTCCTCACCGGCAACGAGGACGGCACCGATTCGGGCTTCATGATCATCCAGTACACCGCGGCGGCGCTGGTCAACGATTTGGCTACGCGTGCACACCCGGCCTGCGTGTATTCCATCCCCACCAGCGCCAACGCCGAGGATCACGTCTCCATGGGCGCCAACGAGGCGCGCCACGTGCTGGAGATGATGGAGGATCTTTCCCACGTGCTGGCGCTGGAGCTGTTCACCGCCGCACAGGCGCTGGAATATCGCCAGACCATGCTGCATGCCGCGCAACGCCTGGCCCGTCGCGGCGGTTGGCAGGCGCTGGCGGGCAAGGTGGACAACGCCCCGCGACCGGAGCACCCGCACTACGCACAGTTTGTCGACGAAGTGCAGCAGTTGGCGCGTGCACTGGCCGAGGCCGGCGAATTCCAGCCTGGCGAAAGGGTCGGCGCCGCACATGCCCGTTTGCGTGAGGCGGTGGCCTTCCTGCACCGCGACCGCGCGCTGGACTGCGACGTGAGGGCCGTTTGTGCACTGGTCGAAGGCGATGCATTTCACGCCATGGCCGCCCGTCAAGGCGTTGACCAGCAACCGGTTGCCAAGGAGTAGACATGAGCCTGATCCAGACCCCGGTGTCGCATGGCGAGTTGATCGACAAGCTCACCATCCTCGAAATCAAATCCCGGCGCATCACCGACGCCGACAAGCTCGCCAATGTGCGCAATGAGCTGGACCTGCTCAACGCCACCTGGGCCAACTCCAGCGCCGCGCAGACGGACATCAGTGCCGAGCGCGCGCAACTGCTGGCGGTCAACGAACTGCTGTGGGACATCGAGGACAAGTTGCGCCTTAAGGAGCGTGCGCAGGCCTTCGACGACGACTTCGTGGAGCTGGCGCGCTCGGTGTATTTCCGCAACGACGAGCGCGCGGCGATCAAGCGCACCATCAACATCAAGCTTGGATCCGACCTGGTGGAAGAAAAGTCCTATCAGGATTACTGCGCGCCCTGATGTCGCCGGGTGCCCGTCCGCGCTGCTACGGAAGATGCCTGTCCGCGGCGGCGGCGGCGGCGTCGAAGCGCTCGATCACGTCATCGATGCTGATCAGGTCCATCACGCCGGGGCGTTCGATTTTTGTCCCCCAGCGGATCGCGCTGGCCGGCCTGCCCAGGTATTTGCGCGCGGCCTGGTCGTAGCGGTTGACGCACCAACGGCGGTCCGAGTACGGGCCCGAGCGGTCCGGATTGCTCGCCGCATGCAGGCCCAGCACGCGCGTGCCCACCGCGTTGGCCATGTGCATGGGGCCCGAATCCGGACTGAGCAACAACGACGCGCGGCTGAGCAGGGCCAGCAATTTTTTCAGCGTGTCCTTGCCGATCAGGTCCAGCGGCGGCTGTTTGCATTGCGCGATGACGGCATCGCCAAGGGCGCGTTCGGCGGC
>JBDTIE010000155.1:0-2139 GCA_039936515.1 Rhodanobacter sp.
CGCGACCGGCAACAGGTCACCGCCAGGGGCTTTATCTAGAAGGCCTCCCCATCGGGAAGGTCTTCTCCCTTATCGCATTCGCCGTTTACTGCTGCTGCGGTGATCGCTTCACCGGCAACGGAGAGCGAAGGCGAATCGCCTATCATCACAGGCGCGCCGCCGATGGCGTGGCGGCGGGAGTTGCCGGTGTTCGTACATGTGGAAACCCGGCGCCGACCGCGCTGGCATTGGGCCACGCTGTTGATTGTCAGCGTGTGCGTGCTGTGTTTCGTGTTGCTGACCTTGATGCCGCCACTGCAACGCATTGCGCTGCTGCACGAATGGGGCACGGTTCCGGCAAACATCTTTCACGCACACGAACCGTTCCTGCCGCAACTGACTGACCCGGCCCTGCTGCGCCTGTTCACGGCGTTGTTCATCCATGTGACCTGGCTGCACTTGTTGAGCAACCTGTTGTTCCTGGTGATATTCGGCCTGCCGGGCGAACGCGCCCTGGGTTCGCTGCGGTTCCTGCTTCTGTTCATCGCCGGGGGCGTGGTGGCAAACCTGATCGGCGCGCTGTCGCTGGCCGGGGTACGCCTGCCGATCATCGGCTGCAGCGGCGCGGTGTCGGCGGTGGTGGGTACCTACGTGGCGTTGTTCCCGCGGGCGAAGCTCGGATTGGTATTGCCGTTGGGGTTGTACCTGGAGTTCGTGCGCGTGCCGGCGTTTCTGCTGATCGGTCTGTGGGTGCTGCTGCAATTGTTGTTCAGCTACGTCGGACCCAGTTACGGTGCCTACGTGTGGTGGGCGCATATTGGCGGCTTCCTGTTCGGGCTGGTGTTCGCCTTGGTGTCGCGCGATGGGATTGCACGGCGCTTGCGCGGCTGACGCTTCAGGCGTCGAGCGTCCAGCCGTGGCGCTGGGCAAACTGTCGCAACACGCCGCGCGCCACCGGGGTGGCTGCCGTATCGCGGAAGGTTGGAAGGCGCAGCGCATCGGCGCGGCGATGCGCCGTGAGCTTGCGCAGCACATAGGCACGCATCACTTCGGCACTGAATTCGGGATGGAATTGGGTGCTGAGCGCGTGCGGCCCGTAGCGCAGCACCTGGTGCGGATCACGCGCGGAGCGGGCAAGAACCTGGGCGCTGGCAGGCGCTTGCAGTACGGCTTGTTCGTGCGTGGTGTGCGCGCGGAAAGTAGACGGCAGCGCCTGAACGGCGCGGTCGGTTGCGGCCTGCCCGCAGCGGCTGATGAGCTGCGTGCCGATCTCGCGCCCGCCCGGCAGGTAATCCACGCGGCCGCCCAAGGCGTGGGCCATCAGCTGGTGGCCGTAGCACACGCCGAAAAGCGGCAGCGAACGATCCACGGCGCCGCGTATCCACAGCGCAGTTTGTTCGCTCCATGCAAGACGGTCGGTGACCATGGCACCGGAGCCGGTAATGATTGCCCCGGCAATCGCGTCGATGTCCGGTAGCGCCTCTTCGGCGGCGATATTGACCACGCGCACACGTGACTTGGGCAACCGCGCGGCGCGACAGAACCAGGACGGGAAATCCCCATGGCGCGCACGGATGGCGTCCGGTGCATGGCCGGCCAGCAGGATGACGACAGGTTTCATGCCGTGGTGACTGCCGGCGGCGTGGCATCAAAGTCTTCCGCCGGTGGCAAAACGGAGAGGATTTCCTGCACGGTGGTGACGCCGCGCGCGACCTGCGCCGCCGCAGAGATGCGCAACGGCCGCATGCCTTCAGCCAGCGCAGCCTGACCGAAGTTGCCCAGGTCCAGTTGCGCGGAGATCAGCGAACGCAGGTGGGTGGAGATCTTCATCATCTCGTAGATGCCGGTACGGCCCATGAAGCCGGTATTGCGGCACTCCAGGCAGCCCACCGGTGCGTACACCGGCTCTGGCACCGGCATCGACCAGCCGTGGGTGAGCACGTTCCATGCGTGCGCGTCCTGCGTGGTCGGCACCTTGCAGTGCGGGCACAGCGTGCGCACCAGACGCTGCGCGACCACGCCGGTCAGCGTGGACTGGATGAGGTAATGCGGCACGCCCAGGTCGAGCAGGCGGGTGACCGCGCTGGGCGCGTCGTTGGTGTGCAGCGTCGACAGCACCAGATGACCGGTCAGCGAAGCCTGCACCGCCATCTGCGCGGT
>JBDTIE010000156.1:0-7709 GCA_039936515.1 Rhodanobacter sp.
GACATCGCGCCGCGGCGCGAGGCGCTGATCAAGGCACTGGAGATGACCGACATCGCCGACCGTCGCACCGAAGGATTCTCGCAAGGCCAGCGCGTGAAGACCGCCATCGCCCGCGCGCTGATCCACGACCCGCGCAACGTGATCCTGGACGAACCCAGCAACGGACTCGACGTGATGGCCACCCGCGCACTGCGCCAGTTCATGCTCAAGCTCAAGGCCGAGGGCCGCTGCGTGCTGTTTTCCAGCCACATCATGCAGGAGGTGGCCGCGCTGTGTGACCGCATCGTGGTCATCGCCCGTGGCCGTGTGGTGGCCGACGAATCGCCCGATGCACTGCGCGCGCAGACCGGCGAGGACAACCTGGAGGACGCCTTCGTCAAGATCATCGGCAGCGACGAAGGGCTGGCCGCATGACCGCCGCACCCGCGTCCTTGCGCCGCAGCCGTGCGGTGCTGACGGTATTCCTCAAGGAGGTGCGCGAGAACCTGCGCGACCGCCGCACCTTGCTCAACGCCTTTGTCACCGGGCCATTGCTGGGGCCTTTGCTGCTGGTGTTGCTGATCAACGTCATCATCAACCAGCAGGTGGACAAGGCCGAGCAGCCGCTCTTGGTGCCGGTGATCGGTGCGCAGTACGCGCCCAACCTGGTCAACGCATTGAAGGCTGGCGGCGTGCTGCCGCAGGCGGCGGTCGCCAGCGCCGAGGCCGCGGTGCGCGCGCAGGACGCCGACGTGGTGCTGCGCGTGGCGCCCGGTTACGGCGCGGCATGGCGCCAGGGCGAGCCGGTGCAGGTGGAGGTGTTCTTCGATTCGTCTCAGCGTGACGCCAATCCGGCGGTGGAGCGGGTGACCGGCCTTATCGAGAGTTACGCGCGCCAGCAAGGCGCATTGCGGCTGGTCGCGCGCGGGCTGTCGCCGGCGGTCGGCGTGCCGGTGGTGGCCGCACGCCGCGACCAGGCCACGGCGCAATCGCGTGCGGTGCTGCTGTTCAACATGCTGCCGTACTTCTTCGTGCTCACCATCATCATGGGCGGCATGTATCTGGCCATCGACCTTACCGCCGGTGAGCGTGAGCGGCAGTCGCTGGAGCCGTTGTTCGCCAACCCGGTGCCGCGCTGGAAGATCCTGCTGGGCAAACTGGGCGCCATCGCCGCGTTCTCCGCGGTCAGCCTGCTGCTGTGCCTGTTGGCATTTGCCGTGGTCGGGCGCTTCATTCCCACGGAAAAAATGGGGATGGAAGTGGACCTGGGCTGGCGCTTCGCCTCGCGCGTGCTGCTGTTGCAGGCGCCGATGATCGCGCTGCTGGCCGCCCTGCAATCGATGGTCGCCGCCTTCGCCAAGAGCTACCGCGAGGCGCAGACCTGGCTGTCGCTGTTGATGATGGTGCCGGTCATGCCCAGTGTGGTGCTGATGGTGATGCCGATCAAACCGCAGGACTGGATGTATGCCGTGCCGCTGCTGGGCCAGCACCTGGGCACCCTCGACCTGCTGCGCGGCAACGCCATTGGCAGCGAACGCCTGGCGTTGTGTCTGGCTGGCACCGCCGCCGCCGCGGTGCTGGCCATCGCGGTGACGATGCACCTGTATCGCTCGGAGAAACTGGCGATTTCAGCGTAGATCCGCAGCAAGCTGCTGGATGCGGCAGGGAGCCTGCATCGCCGGTTGCTGTTTCACCCCGGTGGCGCGGTGAGTTCCTTCGCGTTGAGGTAGTGATCGTGATTGCGGTCCAGACGCTGGAACTGCGCGCGCAAATCGTGCTCGCGTCCGGCAAGGGTGAGCGCGCGCCCGTGGCCGCCAGGGAGTTCGGACGCTTGCAGGATGCCGTCGCCATTGCGGTCCAGCGCATGGAAGCCGGCGCTCATGTAGCGCACATATTCAGCTTGGCTGATGCGGCCATCGCCATCGCTGTCGAACTGGCGCAGGTATTCGGCGCGGCTGCCGGCCAGGCTTTGCGCCGCGCACGGCGCGCCCAGCACCAGCAGCATCCCCACGGCCAGCATCCCTGCGCGCAACGCCCACGCCACACGGCGGTGTCGCGCGTCGGCGAACGAGCCGGGCTGCACGTCAGCGCGGCAGGCGGTCAATGCCGATGAACTGCAGAAACTCCAGCCGTGTGCGCGGATCCTCGCGGAACGCGCCCAGCATCTGGCTGGTCACCATCGACACCCCACGCTTGTGCACGCCGCGCGTGGTCATGCATTCGTGGCTGGCATCAATCACCACGCCCACGCCCAGCGGGTGCAGGTTGTCCTGGATGCACTGCGCGATCTGCGCGGTCAGTTTTTCCTGTACCTGGAAGCGCTTGGCAAACGCGTCGACCACGCGCGCCAGTTTGCTGATGCCAACCACGCGGTCGGTGGGGATGTAGCCGACGTGCGCGCGACCGATGATCGGCGCGATGTGATGCTCGCAATGACTCTCGAAGTCGATGCCACGCAGCACCACCATCTCGTCATAACCGGCCACTTCCTCGAACGTGCGCTGCAGGTATTCACCGGGGTCGACCGCGTAACCACCAAACCATTCGCGATAGGCCTTGACCACACGCTTGGGCGTGTCCAGCAAACCTTCTCGCGTCGGGTCATCGCCAGCCCAGCGCAACAGCGTGCGCACCGCATCCTCGGCCTGCGCCTGGGTCACATCGGGTTGCTTGGCGTGGTCGCTCATGCGGGATCCTGGTGATGGCGAAAGGAAAGTCTACCCGGGTGCCGGCCTGAACCGGCAGATTCGGGCCGGTGCGGCAGTTGTCTCAAGTGCTACGCATCGGTGCCCGCCCGATCGCGTGCGCGGGCCGCAAGCGCGCGGCTTGCGCAAGCGCGCTTTGCAGTGAAGATACACGGTCCAGAGGTCGTGTTGACAATACTAAATGTAACATGTAACGTACATTTAGTCCTATGGAGATTACACCATGTCGCGCTCTCTGCGTTATGCCGTACTGGTGCCGCTGTCGGTGCTCGCGTTCTACGTCTTGCTTGTCCAGCCCGATATCGACCTTGGCTGGTTCGGCGGCCTGGCAATGCTCGCCAGTGCGTGGCTGGTCTGGTACCTGCTGTGGGCAACCATGCGGCAGTCCGCGGCCGAGGCCAGGACGGACGAAGCGGTGGCACCGGTATCACCGGGCGAACAACGCGCTTGGATTGGACTGATATTTACCGCCGCGATCCTCGTGTATTACGCGCTGCGCAATTCGCAAATGGTCGCGGCGGACGGCTCGATGGCGCCCGAAGCGTCGGCGATCGGCGGACACATCGCCATGCTTGTCATCGGCTGGCTGGTGGTGATGCAGGTGTTGCGCAAACGCTGGCGTGACACCGTGGAAGCGGATGAGCGCGATCGCCAGATCGAGTCGCACGCCAGCGGTTGGGCGCGTGGAGCGCTGTCAATCTTCATGCTGGCGCTGGCGGTCATGTTCGCCTTCTCGCCGCTGGACCGGCTGGCGTGGGCAAAACCGATGACGATTTCCAACTTGTTGATGGCCGGCTTGATCGCCACGTGCATGTTCGAGTACGCGATCACCGGACTCAGCTACTGGCGCGACCGGCGCGGCGCATGAGCGGTACGCCGGTAGCCAACGTCATCCGCAAACTGCGCTTTGAACACGGCGAGATGACCCAGCAGGCATTGGCCGACGCGTGCGGCATCACGCGACAGACGGTGATCGCGCTGGAAGCAGGCAAGTACGCGCCGTCGCTGGAGCTGGCGTTCCGCCTCGGGCATGCGTTTGGTGTCGGCGTGGAAGACGTGTTCCAGTGGAAGCAGTAAACGGCAAGCCGATCGCCACCATCGTCAACACCCGGCGTCTTCTTCGTTGCCGTCGTCACCACCGTCATCCGGCAGCGACAGCGTCTCGCCGAGCAGGTCTTGCGCCGCGTCGCTGGACAATGATTCCACGCCGCGCAATTTGCGCTCGATCGTCCGGGTCTTCTTGCCGGCATCGCTGATGCTCTTGCTCACCGTGTTGAGCTGGCGCTCTGCCTTCTCCAGCACCAGGCCGAACTTGCCGAATTCGCTTTTCACCGCGCCAAGCAGCTTCCACACTTCGCTGCTGCGCTTGGCAATGGCCAGAGTGCGAAAGCCCATCTGCAGGCTGTTGAGCAGGGCGCTGAGCGTGGTGGGCCCGGCGACCATCACGCGATGCTCGCGTTGCAGGCTTTCGAACAGGCCGGGCCGGCGCAGCACCTCGGCATACAGTCCCTCGGTGGGCAGGAACAGCACGGCGAAATCGGTGGTGTGCGGCGGCGCCACGTATTTGGACTTGATGCGCTTGGCTTCCTCGCGCACGCGCACTTCCAGCGCACGCCCGGCCAGCGCGGCGGCATCGACATCGGCGGCATCCTGCGCATCCAGCAGCCGCTGATAATCCTCCACCGGAAATTTGGAGTCGATCGGCAGGTAGACGTTCTCGCCGTCCTCCTGGCCGGGCATGCGGATGGCGTATTCCACGCGCTCGCTGCTGCCCGGCACGGTGGCGACGTTGGCGGCGTATTGCTCATTGGTCAGCAGGTCTTCAAGCAGGCCGCCGAGCTGCACCTCGCCCAGAATGCCGCGGCGTTTCACGTTGCTCAGTACGCGCTTGAGATCGCCCACGCCGATCGCCAGGTTCTGCATCTCGCCCAGGCCGCGCTGCACCGCCTCCAGGCGGTCCGACACCAGCTTGAACGACTGGCCCAGACGGGTTTCCAACGTGGCATGCAGCTTTTCGTCGACGGTGGCGCGCATCTGCTCGAGCTTGGAAGCGTTGTCCTGCTGGATGGCGCCGAGTTTGGCTTCCAGCGTGGCGCGCATTTCGCCCATGCGCTTTTCGTTGTCGGCGGTCAGCGCTGCCAGACGTTGCTGCTGTTGCTCACCCAGGCGGGTCAGGGTGAGGGTGACTTCCTCGCGGCCCTTGCGCGCGTCGTCGGCCAGACGCTGCGCCAAAGCCTGCAGACCACTGTCGGTGCGCTCCGTCAGCAGGTTCAGGCGCTGGGCAAAGCCTTCGATGCGTTCTGCCTGCTGCTGCGAGGCGGCGACAAGCTGATCGCCCAAGTGGCCACGGAAGCGGTCAAAACCTTGTTGCAGTTCCTCGCGGCCGGCACGTTGCTCCTCGCGCAGGGTGCGTTCAAGACGCGCGCCGTCGTCCTTGAGTGCGTCCAGTTTGATGTTGACGCCGGCGCCGCCGCGGGTGCGCGCCAGCAGCGCAAGCAACAGCGCAACGACGAGCGCGATGCCAAGCAGCAGCACGGCCAGCAGCGTTTGGACAAGCAACATGGAACATTTCCTCGACTCGGTGCATCAGAAGTGTACGTCGCGACGTCTCATCGGCTGCGCCAGAGCAACCCACCCGGCCTGCCTGGCGGTGCATGATGGGCGTTGCTATCCCGATTCCGGAGCTTTGCATGGAACACACTACCGATTACCTCATCATTGGCGCCGGGATGGCCGCCGACGCCGCCGCCAAGGCCATCCACGCGGTGGACGCGCCCGCAAGCATTGCCATGATCGGCGACGAAGCGCAGCCGCCCTACCAGCGTCCGCCTTTGTCCAAGGCGTTGTGGAAAGATGACAACAAGCCGGCGGATATCGACCTGGGTACGGCCGCCAGTGGCGCGCATCTGGAGTTGGGGCGGCGCGTCGAGTCCCTGGATCCGGCCGCGCACATCGCGCGCGACGACCACGGCGACACCTGGCACTACCGCCGTGCCCTGCTTGCCACCGGCGGCACGCCGCGGCGACTGGATTTCGATGGCGGCGAGCGGATGATTGATTTCCGCACGCTGGACGATTACCAGGCGCTGCGTCGCTACGCCGTGGCTGGCGCGGCGGTTGCGGTGATTGGTGGTGGTTTCATCGGCAGTGAGCTGGCCGCCTCGCTCAGTGGCGTTGGCTGCAAGGTCAGCATGTTCTTCCCCGGCGCGGCCATCGGCAGCGGGCGCTATCCCGACGGGCTGGCAAGCTTCCTCAACGACTATTACCGCGAGCATGGCGTCATCGTGGATGCTGGCGTCGAGGTGACCGGCGGCAAGGCGCTGGACGAAGGCGTGGAGCTGTCGCTGTCTGACGGTCGCACGTTGCGCTTCGACGTCGTGGTGGCCGGCTTGGGCGTGACGCCGAATGTCGCACTGGCGGAAGAAGCCGGGTTGAAAGTGGACAACGGCGTCGTCGTCGACGCGCAATTGCGCAGCAGTGACGGCGACATCTGGGCCGCCGGCGACATTGCCAATTTCCACAGCGTCGCGCTGGACCAGCGCATGCGCGTGGAGCACGAGGACGCGGCGGTCAGCATGGGTCGCCACGCAGGCCGTGCCATGGCCGGGCAGGCCACCGACTACGTCACCCAACCAATGTTCTATTCGGACCTGTTCGACCTGGGCTACGAGGCAGTCGGCAAGCTCGACACGCGCCTGCAGGTCGTGGAGGACTGGACCACGCCGCACCGCGAAGGCGTGGTCTATTACCTGGACGCCGGTCGGGTGCGCGGAGTGCTGCTTTGGAACGTGTGGGACCAGGTCGACGCCGCGCGCGAATTGCTGGCGCAACCGGGCCCGTTCGATGCCGCCTCGCTGCACGGCCGCCTGCCGAAAGCCTGATGCTGCTTTGCACGCGCGCCGCGCCCCAGAAGTAGGGCGGGCACTGCCCGCCGCAAGTTGGGCCAGGGTTTCAAAGGCGGCGTGGCTGCTCTACCGTCCTTGGCGCTCGCGCCGTGTCGCCGCGCGTAATCGTCGGCGCAGGAAGGTGAGCGTGCACCGTTCCAGCTGGCGCGGATGATTCACGCAGGTTGCCGGCACGGCACGCAGCAGCGATCCGTCCAGCCAGCCCTCGATCACGTGTGGATGGATGTAGGACGCGCGGCATACCGCCGGTGTGTTGCCGAGGATGGCCGCCACTTCCTTCACCGCAGCACTCAATGCCGACCGTTGCGCTCGCTCGCCGCCGGTTTCCGGCAGCGCGGTGCGCGCGAGCACGCCGGCGGCCTGCACGGTGCCGCCGAAGGTGCGGAAGTCCTTGGCGCTGAACTGGTGGCTCGCATCGTCGCCGCAGCCGCGGCGCAGGTATTCGTTGACCATGTCCGAATCTACCGGTCGCCGCGCGCCGTCGTCATCCAGATACTGAAACAGGCGCTGGCCGGGCAGATGCTGGATGCGGCGCACGATGCGCGCCAGGCGCTTGTCGGTCAGTTCCACCTCGTGTTCCTGTCCGCTCTTGCCGCGAAAGGCGAAGCGCAGCCGGCCACGTTCGGCGCGCACGTGCCGCGAGCGCAACGTGGTCAGGCCGTAGCTGTGGTTGTCGCGCACGTAGCACTCGTTGCCGACACGGATCAGGGTTTCATCCAGCAGCCGCACCAGCAGCGCCAGTACTTTGTCGCAAGGCAAGCCCGGCTGCGCCAGGTCGCGCGTGACGCGGCGACGCAGGCGCGGCAAGGCCTGGCCGAAGTCCAACACGCGATCGAACTTGCCGTGGTCGCGCAGCGTGCGCCATTGCGGGTGGTAACGGTATTGCTTGCGCCCGCGCGCATCGCGTCCGGTGGCTTGCAGATGACCGTTGGGATTGGCGCAGATCCACACGTCGGTGTAGGCCGGAGGGATCACAAGCGCGCGGATGCGCGCCAGGTCAGCTGCATCGCCCACACGCTTGCCGTGCGCGTTGCGATAGCTGAAACCGCGCCCGTGCCGCTGCCGGTGCAAGCCCGGCTGCTCGTCGCTGACATACACCAGCCCAGCGGCACGCACCTGC
>JBDTIE010000157.1:0-6342 GCA_039936515.1 Rhodanobacter sp.
TCCACACGGCAGACGTCGGCGACCTGCGCCGCGCCCCGCAGGCGTAGCAGCTTCACGCGGACAGGTTTCCGGCTCAGCCGCCGATCACCGCCTGGATCCTCCGTACAATCCCGGCGTCCAGCCGCGGCAGCACATCCAGCGCGCCGAGGTTGTGTTCCAGCTGCTCGCGCCGGCTGGCGCCCAGCATGACGGTGGACACGTGCGCATTGAGCAGGCACCACGCAATCGACAACTGCGCCAGGCTGACCTGCAATTGATCGGCAATCGGCTTGAGCGCGCGGACCTTGTCCACGCGCGCGTTGCCTTCGCCCAGCACACTCTTGCGCAGCCACTGGTAGCCCGGCTGCGTCAGCCGCGAACCCTCCGGAATGCCGTCGTTGTACTTGCCGCTGAGCAGACCGGACGCCAGCGGCGACCAGATGGTGGTGCCCATGCCGTAGCGCGCATAAAGCGGCGCGTACTCCACTTCCACCCGTTCGCGATGCAGCAGGTTGTACTGCGGCTGCTCGACCACCGGCGCGGTCAGGTGGTTTTCGTCCGCGACGCGGTGTGCCTCGACGATCGCCTCGGCCGGCCACTCGCTGGTGCCCCAGTACAACACCTTGCCCTGGCGCACGAGCATGTCCATCACCGCCACGGTTTCGGCAATGGGCGTGTCGGGGTCGGGGCGGTGGCAGAAATACAGATCCAGATAGTCCACGCGCAGACGTTGCAGGGCCTGATGGCAGGCTTCGATGACGTGCTTGCGCGACAACCCGCGCTGGGTCGGCAGCGGATCATCCACCGCGCCGAAGAACACCTTGCTCGAAACGCAGTAACTGTCGCGCGCAAAACCCAGGTCAGCCAGCACCTCGCCCATGACCTGCTCGGCGACGCCGTTGTTGTAGGTCTCGGCGTTGTCGAAGTAATTGACGCCGCGCTCGTGCGCCAACGCCAGCAGCTCGCGCGCCTGCGCCCGATCCACCTGCCGGCCAAAAGTGACCCACGCGCCGAAGGAGAGCGCCGACAGCTGTAGCCCGGTGGTGCCAACGCGGCGGTATTGCATGGTGATGTCCTGATCGTGGGGAAAGCCAAGAATGCGCACATGCGTGGTGAACGTCCAATCACGCGGTGTTCGGGTGGCATCGGCGTAGTCTTTCCAGATCCCCATTTCAACTGGAGCCCTGCATGTCATCCATCACCGGCTGGACCGCCATCGCTGCCGATCAACCGCTGGTGCTGCGCACTATCGACGCTGGCACGCTGGGCGACGACGAGGTGGAGGTCGGCGTCGATTACTGCGGCGTATGCCACTCCGACCTGTCCATGATCGGCAACGAATGGGGCAACGCGCGCTATCCATTCATCCCCGGGCACGAGGTGATCGGCACGGTGAGCGCGCTGGGCGCACAGGCCAAGGGCCTGCAGCTTGGCCAACGTGTGGGTATCGGCTGGACCAATGGCAGTTGCATGCACTGCCAGGCGTGCCTGTCCGGCGACCAGCACCTGTGCGCGCAATCGGTGGCCACGATCGTGCACCACAACGGAGGCTTTGCGGACAAGCTGCGCGCGCACTGGGCATGGACGATCCCGCTGCCTGAAAACATCGACCTGGCCAGCGCCGGGCCGCTGCTATGCGGCGGCATGACGGTGTTCAAGCCGTTCATCGCATACAACATCCTGCCCACGGCACGGGTCGGCGTGGTCGGCATTGGCGGGCTCGGACACATGGCGGTCAAGTTCGCCGCCGCCTGGGGGTGCGAAGTGACCGCGTTCACCTCGACGCCGGCCAAGGCCGACGAGGCTCGCGGCTTCGGCGCGCATCACGTGGTGTCCAGTCGCGACGCGAATGCGCTCAAGGCCGTCGCCAGCTCGCTGGACCTGCTGATCGTCACCGTCAATGTGCCGATGGACTGGAACGCCCTGCTTGGCACGCTGGCCAAGAAGGGGCGCATGCACGTCGTAGGCGTGATCACCGAACCCATCCCGGTGCCGGCCTTTGCGCTGATCTCCGGCCAGCGCGACGTATCGGGTTCACCTACCGGCTCACCGGTGGACATTGCGCGCATGCTGGATTTCGCCGCCCGCCACGACATCCGCCCGCAGGTCGAACACTTTCCCATGAGCAAGGTCAACGACGCGCTGGCCCATCTGCAAGCGGGCAAGGCACGCTATCGCATCGTGCTGGATGCACACGCCTGAGGCCGCTGTTCTTGCACCGACGCGCCTTATGCGTGCTGCGGGCCTAGCTCATCAAGTGCAGCGCCGCGGCCAGCACAGCGGCGGCAAACACTCCGGCGAGCACGTCGTCGATCATGACCCCCAAGCCGCCCTTCACGCGCCGATCCAGCCGGTCGATGGGCCAGGGCTTCCACACATCAAACAGGCGGAACAAGGCGAAGGCTGCGAACATGCTCCAGGCCAGCCCGCCGTTGTCACCGGGCACGAAGCCGGGGAGCAGCAACGGCACCAAGGCGATCCACTGCCCGACAAATTCGTCCCACACCAGCGCGCGATGATCGGGCTCACTGATGATCCGTCCGGCCACGCCGCATGCCCACACGCCCAGCGCGAATGCGGCGAGCATGGCCAGCGCATACAGCGGCACGGACAGGTGGCGCAGGATCAGCCACGGCACCAGCGCAGCCAGCGACCCCGCGGTGCCCTGCGCCATCGGCACCAGTCCGGAGCCGAAGCCGCACGCCACCCAGCCCGCCGGCGATGCCAACAGGGCGCGGCGTTGGTCGCTGCCAAGCTCGGTCTTCAGCCCCACGCGCGCGCCTGCGCCAGGTATGCCGCTGCACGCGGCGCGGCAGTGACAGTCAAGCGAAGTGCTCCCAGCCCTTCATCTGCGAGGTGATCCATTCCCCTTGTGCGTCGCGCACGCGCACTCCCCGACCGGCGACGATGCGTCCGATCCAGGTGACCCCACAGCCGACGCGGCCGAGGTCCGCCAGTACCTGTTCCAGGTGCATCGGCGGCACGGTGAAGCACAATTCGTAGTTGTCGCCGCCGCCCAGGGCGAATTCCAGGGCCTGTGCCTCGCCATGCAGCTCGCGCAATGCACGCGAGCGCGGCAACAGCGGCGCGTCCAGCTCCGCGGCCACACCGCTGGCCTCGCAGATATGGCCCAGATCGGCAAGCAAGCCGTCGGAAATATCCACGCAGGCGCTGGCCAGGCCGCGCAGGGCAACGCCGGCGGCCACGCGCGGCAGCGGTCGTGTCAGGCGTTCAACCAGCGTGCGCCGGAGCAGCGCCCGTGCCGGGTCATCGCGTGGCGGATCGCGCAAGGCGTACAGCCCGGCCACTGCGTCGCCGAGCCAACCGGTGACCAGCACCAGGTCGCCTGCCTGCGCGCCACTGCGTTGCAGTGCGCTGCCGGGCGGCACGAAGCCGTGCACCGCCACCGTTATCGACAGCGGCCCGCTGGTGGTATCGCCGCCGACCAGCGCGACCTGGTGACTGCGCGACAGTTGCGCGAAGCCGTCGGCGAAGCCGCGCACAAACGCCGCGTCGGCCCGCGGCATGGTCAGCGCCAACAGCGCCCAAGCTGGCGTCGCACCCATCGCCACCAGATCCGAAAGGTTCACCGCCAGCGCCTTCCAGCCCAGGTCCGCAGGTTCCGTCCCGGCCAGAAAATGCACGCCTTCGACCATGGTGTCGACGGCGACCACCAGCTCCTGGCCGGGCGGCGGCGCCAAGACCGCGCCGTCGTCGCCGATGTCTACGCGCACGTCGTCGCGCGTCACGTGCGTGCGCTCGCGCAGCAGGTCGATCAGGTCAAACTCCATGGCGCGTACTCACCTTGGCGTGGCGCGAGCGGTCGGCGTGGGACACGACGCAAGCAGGCGTCACGGCATTCATCAGCCTTGCTTTTCCATCGCACGCAAGTCGCCGGCGAGCTTGTCCAGCACGCCATTGACGTAGGTGTGGCCGTGGTCTGCACCAAAACGCTTGGTCACTTCGATGGCCTCGTTGATAACCACCCGATACGGCACGTCGGGCCGGAACTTTAATTCGTAGGCAGCCAGACGCAGCACCGCGCGTTCGATGGGATCGACCTGTTCCACCTCACGGTCCAGGTGCGGCCGCAATGCCGCGTCGAGCGCAGTCACATGGCGCTCGACGCCGCGCAGCAGATCCTCGAAATATTCCAGGTCAGCCACTTCCATGTCCTGCTCGTGCTGGAACTGGGTGATGACACCAGCCATGGCACTGCCGCTGACCTGCCAGGCGTACAACGCCTGCAGCGCACGCCGGCGCGAGCGCGAACGGGCGGCCAGGTCCAACCCGTGCGGCCGCTGGTTCATCCCAGCTTCCCGTACAGGCTGACCATTTCCAGCGCAGCCATGGCCGCATCCGCACCCTTGTTGCCGGCCTTGGTCCCGGCCCGCTCTACGGCCTGTTCGATGCTGTCGGTGGTGAGCACGCCAAAAGCCACCGGCACGCCGGAGCCCTGCGCTGCCTGCGCCAAACCCTTCGCGCACTCACCGGCAACGAAATCAAAGTGCGCGGTGGCACCGCGGATGACCGCACCCAGCGCGATGATGGCGGCGTATTCGCCGGAGTGCGCCAGCTTGCCGGCGACCAGCGCGATTTCCCATGCGCCCGGCACGCGGATGAGGTCGATGGCGTCGTCGTCGAGGCCATGGCGCAACAGCGCGTCGCGCGCGCCGGCGACCAGCGGTTCGACCACAAAGCCGTTGAAGCGTCCGGCGACGATGGCAAAGCGGCCCTGCGGGGCGGTGAAATCGCCTTCGATGGTTTTCATGGCGTGGCGTTCCTGTGGCGCTGGCGAGCCGGTCATTTTACGGCTTTGCGGCCAGTATCGCTTGTTGCGTCGGTGCGTTTGGGGTTGGCGCAGGCCGGGTGCGCATAGCCACTGCAATCCAGCCGCGCCGTGCCATTACCCACGCGCAAGCGTGCATCGGCGCAAAACGGCAGGGTCAACTGACGCCCGGCATGGCCGTGAGGCATGCCGTGCAGCACCGGGATGCCGGTTACCAGCGCGATCTGCGCAAAGGCTGCCGGCAGGTCGTAGCCGTTGTCGCGCGAGCCGGGTCGGCAGTCGCGAAAGTCACCCAGCACCAATGCGCGCTGCCGCGCCAGCACGCCGGACAAGTGCAGCTGGTACAGCAACCGCTCGATACGAAATGGCGGCTCGGCAATGTCTTCCACAAAAAGGATGCCGTCGTCGATGCGCGGGAAATACGGCGTGCCAACCAGGCTGCACAACAGCGCAAGGTTGCCGCCCCACAGCGTGCCGCGCACATCCATGTCTGCCGCTTCATCCGCGGGCCAGTGCACCGTCATGCTGGACGCGGTCAGCGTGTCCCAGAAGGCGTTCCATGTGGGCATGTCACGCGGCTCGGCGCCCAGATCGGCCAGCAGCGGTCCGGCAAAGCTGCGCACACCGCTGTTTGCATACAACGCCAGTTGCAGCGCGGTGAAATCGCTGTGCCCGACCAGTGCCAACGGCGCACCAGCGAGGCGCTCACGCAGGGCGTCGTAATGCAGATGTGGCAGCAACCGCGTCGCGCCATAGCCGCCGCGGGTTACCAGCGCGATGTCCGGCAGCTCGGCCATCGTCGCCAGCGCATTGATGTCACCTGCCCGCTGTGCATCGGTGCCGGCAAAACGTCCGTGCGCACGCTCCAGCACATCGCGCCCGTCCACGACGCACCCGGCGGCGCGCAGGCGCGCCACGCCACGGGCCATCGTCGCGGGGTCGTGCGCGTGGCCGGAGGGGGCAATCAGTCGAACGTGGGTAGGCATGACTTCGATCGTAGTGCACGAGTGGGACAGTCCCGGTCCACTGTTTACGCCACGTGCTCCACCACCTCCAGCCCGAACCCGCCCAGACCCACGAGTTTGCGCGGCGTGCCGAGCACGCGCAGGCGATGCACGCCAAGGTCGGCGAGTATCTGCGCGCCAAGGCCGAGTTGGCGCCACTCCTGTTGCTGCACCTCGACACCTGGCTTGCTGGCGACTTGCCGCCCCAGGCGTTGCAACAGGGCCTCCGGTGTCTCTTCACCACTGAGCACCAGCAACACGCCGCGGTCCTCCTGGGCAATGCGTTGCATGGCGCTGGTGGCGGTCAGGCCCGAGTCCTCGCGTTGCAGATGCAGCACGTCGGACAGCGTATCGCGCACGTGGACGCGCGAAAGCACCGGTGCGCCATCGTCGACCGTGCCGCGCACCAAGGCAAAGTGCAGCGCGCCACCAATCAGATCGCGATAGGCGACAAGGCGGAACGCGCCAAAATCAGTGTGCACGGTTTCCTCGTGCACGCGCTGGATGGTTTTTTCGGTCTGCAGGCGATGGCGGATCAGGTCGGCGATGGAGCCGATTTTCAGACCATGG
>JBDTIE010000158.1:0-4204 GCA_039936515.1 Rhodanobacter sp.
GACGCCCGCGGCGTCACGCCCTTGCACGCCTGCGCCATGCACGCGCTGCTGGCGCCGGCGCGCACGCTGCTGGCACACGGCGCGCGACGCGATGCGGTCGACGCCTTTGGCCGCAACGCCGCCGAGGTCGCCCGCCAGCTTGGCTACGTCGACATCGCCCACGAATTCGCCGTGCGCCCCAACACCATCCCCAGCGTGCGGCAGACTTTGCGCCACCCGGCGCAACCGGCGGAGTAAGAAGCCGCGCGGGCGGCCGCGCCGACAGTCAGACCTGGTCCGGACGCACTTCGCCATGGGCGCGGGCGCGCTCGGCGCGGGGCGTGGCATCGGCCTCGAACAGCGCCTGCAGATCCGCCAGCGCATCGCGCGTGGACTGGTCGAGTTTGGCCGCGTCGTCGTACAGCAATGCCTGGCGCTCGAGCAGGTCTTCGTCGTGGCGACGGAAGCGCTCCACGCGGTCAGCGGCAAGGTCCGCGGTCAAACCCAGCGCCTGCAACGTCATGCGCGTCATCTTCAGGCTGGAGTAGTACGTCTCGCGCACCGGCTCGTCCACGCCCAGATCCTTCAGCCGATAGACGTGCTGGCGGTTGCGCGCGCGGGCGATGATCTTCAGGTGCGGGTATTGCCGACGCACCAGGCGCGCGATGCGCAGGTTGGTTTCCGCATCGTCCGTGGCCAGCACAAACACCTCGGCCTTGTCCGCCTGCGCCGCGCGCAGCAATTCCGGTCGCGCCGGGTCGCCGAAATACAGATCAACCGTGCCCAGCGCGCGCGACACGTCCACTTGCCGCGTCGAATGCTCCAGCGCCACAAAGGCAATCCCCTGCGCGCGCAGCACGCGACCGACAATCTGCCCGACGCGGCCGAAGCCGGCAATGATCACCCGTGGCGTGCCGCTGTCGATTACGTCGAACGGCCGCATTGGCGCCTTGGGCGTCACCTGCAACGCACGCGCGGCCAGCACCACCAGCAGCGGCGTCAGCGCCATGCTGAGGATGATCGCCAGCACCAGCGCATCGCGTTGCGCCACGTCGATCAACCCGCTCTGGGCTGCCTGACGCAAGACGACAAACGCAAACTCGCCACCGCACGCCAGAACCACCACCAGTCGCAGCGTGTCCGCCGGCGACAGGCCGGCCAGCAGCCGCCCCAGCGGCCACAGCAACGCGCCCTTGAGCAGCAGCAGCCCCAACACCAGCGCGGCAATCAACGCCGGCTGTTGCAGCAGCAGCCGCAGGTCCATGGACATGCCCACGCTGATGAAGAACAGCCCAAGCAACAGGCCCTTGAACGGCTCGATGTGGGATTCCATCTCGTGCCGGTATTCCGAATCAGCCAACAGCACGCCGGCCAGGAACGCCCCCAACGTCGCCGAAATGCCGGCCAGTTCCATCACCCAGGCGGTGCCCATTACCACCAGCAGCGCGGTGGCGGTGGACACCTCCAGCGAATCGGCGCGCGCGACAAAGCGGAACACCGGCCGCAACAGGTAACGCCCGCCCACCACCACCGCCACGATCATCAGCACCGTGCGCAGCACCGCCAGCGGATCGACGTCGCGCAACCCCGCCGACGATGCCAGCAACGGCACCGCGGCAATCAACGGGATCGCCGCCAGATCCTGGAACAGCAGTACCGAAAATGCCTCCCGGCCGTAGGCGGTGCCCGCCTCCTTGCGCTCGGCCAGCACCTGCAGGCCGAACGCCGTCGATGACAGCGCCAGGCTGCCGCCGACGATCAGCGCCGCACTGCTGGACAAGCCGAACACGCCGTGCGCGATGCCGCCGATCACCGCGCCGGCGATGGTCACCTGCAGCAAACCGGTGCCAAAGACCGAGCGGCGCATGACCCACAACCGCTGCGGCGACAGCTCCAGCCCGATCACGAACAGCATCAGCACGATGCCGAACTCGGAGATCGCGGCCACACCCTTGGTATCGCTGATCAAGCCCAACAACGGCGGGCCGATCACCACCCCAGCCAACAGGTAGCCCAATACCGAGCCCAGACGGAAGCGTTTGGTCAGCGGCACCGCGATCACCGTGGCGAGCAAAAACACCACGGCCGTCCTGAGGAACTGGGAGCCTTCCACGGCGCGCGACTCCAATGCGGGGAGGTTTGATTATTCCACGCGGCGATGACAGTACGCCGCCGAGGCATGCCGATGGAATGACACGCCAGTCGGCATCGCACGCCCGTCACGCACCGCCTTGCATCCTGCGCGCCCTGCGCAGCTGCGAGGTCAGCCGCATGCAGCGGTATGCAAACCAGGGCGGCCACTCCGGTGTCGCCGCGTATGAATGCCGGCCCGGCGAAATCCGCCTGAAGTTCGTCGACCGCGCCACGATCTATGTCTATAGCGGCGTCAGTCCGGGGGCGCAGCACGTGCGCGCGATGCAACGGCTGGCCGCCAGCGGAAGGGGTCTGGCCACCTACGTCAACCGGCACGTGCGCGATGATTACGAGTACGCGATCGACTAAGACGCTCGGCAACGCTCAGCGTGACCCGACCCATCGGGCCCGCTGTTGACTACAGCCGTAGTCATGGCGTAGATTTGCCTACATCTGTAGTCATTTCGGTCATCCGTCATGCGCAATTCCACCATCGGCGACCAGGAGCTGGCCTTGTTGCAGCACGTCGACGCCAGCGGCACCGTCTCCGTCGGCGAGGTGGCCGTCAGCTTCGGCGAGCCGCGCGGGCTGGCCCGTTCCACCGTGCTGACGATGATGGAGCGCTTGCGTGGCAAGGGTTATCTCCGGCGCAGGCGGATCAAGGGGGCGCAGTCCAAAGGCGTGTTCCGCTACAGCATCGCCACCGGGCCGGGCGAGGCGATGCGCAGCGCGGTCGGAAGCTTCGTGGAGAAGACGCTGAGCGGATCGGTGTCGCCGTTCGTGGCATGGATGTCCGAGCATGCCGAGGTTTCCGATAGCGAACTGGATGAACTGCAAGCGCTGGTGACGCAACTGCAATCACGACGCAAGGAGCCGTGAATGGACGCTCTCAATCACCTTGCCGACACACTGCTGACGCGGCTGCTGTGGACGTCCGTGCAGGCCGCGCTGCTGATCGGCGCCGTGTACCTGGCCGGCCACCTGTGGCCGAGGCTGTCGGCATCAATGCGCTGCATGCTGTGGTGGCTGGTCGGCGCGCAACTGCTGCTTGGCCTGGCATGGCACGCGCCGCTGCAGCTTCCGTTGTTGACGCCGTCGGTACTGCAAGCGCCCGCCGTCATGCCCGCGGCGGTGTCCGTCGTCACGCTCGCCGCCGACGCTACGCTCATGCCAGTCGCCGCGCCGGCGCTGTCGTGGCGCGCCGGTCTCGCCACGTTGTGGCTGGCGCTGGTGGTGCTGCAACTTCTGCTGGCATGCCGGCAGTGGCGACAGGCGCGCCACGTGCTGCGCGCATCGCGGCCAGTGCGCGACACGGCATTGCTGGCGTTGTGTTCACGCCAGGCGCAACGACTCGGTTTGCGCCGTTGCCCACAGTTGCGCAGCTCGGACGCGATCACCTCGCCACAGGTGAGCGGGCTGTGGCGGCCGGTCGTGCTGCTGCCGACCGGGCGCGCGCTCAGCGTTGATGAAGCGGCGATGGCGCTGGCGCATGAACTGGCGCATGTGCGCCGTGGCGACCTGTGGCTGGCGTGGGTGCCGGCACTGGCGCAGTGCCTGTTCTGCTTCCATCCGCTGGTGCGTTGGGCCATGCGCGAGTACGCGCTCAACCGCGAATCGGCCTGCGATGCGCAAGTCGTGCAGCACGCCGCGGCACCCCAGGATTACGGCCGTCTGCTGCTGCGCCTGGGCGTGGCGCAACCGATGCACGCCGGCCTCGCCGGCGCATCCCCGTCCTTCCACAACCTCAAGAGGCGACTGACCATGCTGCAGCAAACCGCGCACCAGCCGTCGTCGCGCACGCGCGGCTGGCTGCTTGTCGCACTGATCGCACTCATCGGCGTGCTGCCGTATCGGGTGACCGCCACCGGCGCGGGCAAACCACCCGTGGCACCCACGCCGCCGACGACGACGCCCATGCCTGCGTCGCCCACGCCAGCGCCCACGCCAGCGCCTGCTCCGGCCGTGATGCCGTTACCGGCCGTGCCTGCCGCCCCCGCGCCGCCACCGGCGGCACCGCTGCCGCCTCCCCCGCCCCAGCCCCAGCCTGACAACGCGCTGCGCGCCCGGCATACCAGCGTGGCCATCCACTCCG
>JBDTIE010000159.1:0-3606 GCA_039936515.1 Rhodanobacter sp.
GACGGCCGAAACGATCCAGCAGCGAGTCGATCACGTCCTCGACGGAAATGGTGCCGTCGAAGTCGCACAGGATGGTCCAGCCGGGGACGGGCATTACGTACTCACATCAACAGCAATGACGGGAAGCTTAGAAACGCCGCCTTTCCAGGTCCTTTCCTTTCGCCTTGGCACGCACCAGGCACCTCTAAGCTTCAGCTTCTAAGCAAACGGAAAGCTGGCGCGCGTAGCGTGGACAGCCAAAAACCACCCCAGTAACAGCCCCCGGAGAGACCCATGCGCGTGCTGCCATCGGCGCTGTTCTGCATTGCCTTCCTCGGTTCGGCAAGCACGCACCCGTCCAGCGGCCCGATGGGCATCGACCCGCGGCCCCATGATGACAAGCGAGCCAAGCAACACGCCCGGTCGCTGACGTTGCGCGGTCGCGGTCGCGGTGAGGCGTTGTGCCACGCATGATGGGACGGACATCGCGCAGCCACGCCGCATGGATCATCCCGATGCTCACGACAGCGTTGGGGCTGTCCGGCTGTGCCACCTACGCGGACCTGCCGTTGGGCAACGGCCACGGCGCCGACAGCGTGGCCACGCTCAGTGCACCGACCGCGAATATGCCGTTGCCGATGCTGGTGCAGCACCGCTTCGACCCTTCCGACGGGCTGGACGCCACCGAAGTGGCGATGTTGGCGGTGGCCAATAGTCCAGCGCTGAAAGCGCAGCGCGACGCGTTCGGCATCGCACGCGCGCAGGCCTTCGCAGCAGGTCTGCTGCCCGATCCGCAATTGAGCGTGGGTGCAGATTTCCCTCGGCACGCTGGTGCCGGGCTCACCACCGCATTCAACCTCGGCATCAGCGAGGACATCGCCGCGCTGCTGACGCGATCATCGCGCAAGGCGGCGGCACGTGGTCATGCCGAGCAGGTCAACCTCGAACTGCTGTGGTCGGAGTGGCAGACGGTGACGCAGGCGCGCCAGCTGTTCAATCAGGTCACCACGCTGCGCGCCCTACAGCGGCGGCTGCAGGCGGAACAAGCCAGCTTGGCGCCGGTCGATCGCTATGTGCAGATGGCGTTGAAGGCCGGCAACCTCACCTACGAGACGGCCAGCGCAGGCCTTAAAGACGTGGCCGGTGTAACCAAGCAGCTGGGTGACATCGCGGTGCAGCTGCATCAGGCAGACAGTGACCTGCATGTGCTGCTGGGCCTGAATGCCACCGCTCCGATCCAGTTGGTCGGGCCGGTCGACGCGACGGACCCCAGCTCGGCCCAGGTACAAGAGGCGCTGATCGATCTGCCGCAACGTCGCCCCGACCTGTTGGCGCTGCAGGCCGGCTATCGCGCGCAGAACGCGAAAGTGCGCGGCGCGATCCTGGCGCAGTTCCCCGCACTGACGCTCGGCTTCAATACGGCCCGCGATACCGGCAATGTCTACACCAAGGGCTTCAACATCGGCATTAACCTGCCGCTGTTCGATCGCAACCGCGGCAACATCGCGATCGAACGTGCCACCCGTTTGCAACTCAATGATGCCTACGACGAGCGTCTGCTGGGCGCACGCAGCGACGTACAGCGACTGCGGGCCGACCTGGTCACGCTCGAAGAGCAGCGCGTGCGACTGGTCGCCCACGTGCGCCAGCTCGACGGCTCTCGCCATGCCGCCGAACGAGCGTGGCAGCAGCAGTTGCTGGACTGGCCCGTCTACCTGACCATCCGCAACAATGTGCTCAGTGCCGATCTCGAGCTGCTGAAGCTGCGCGCGCAGCAGGCCCATGCCGCGATCGCGCTGCAGGCGTTGCTGGGCAATACCGATATCCCTGCTTCCGCCAGGAGCCCCCGGCCATGAAATGCTGCTCCTTGACCCCGCGCCTTGGCGCCCTCGCCGTGCTCGGACTGCTTGCCGGCTGCAGCGGCGGCGCTGGCGATGCGAACAACACGGGTACTGCCAGCACGGTGGCGGTGACCACGGTGATGCCCAAACGGCAAACCTTCCACGACAACGTGGAGGCAATGGGCAGCGCGGTGGGCGACCCCCACCGCGCGCGTACTCTCAGCCTGGCCTACGGCGGCCAGATCGTGGAGGTGACGGTCACCGCCGGACAGACGGTCAAGCGCGGCCAGTCGTTGCTGTCGATCCGTGCGGACCCGGCAACGCGCAGCGCGTATCAACAAGCACAAGCGGGCCTGGACCTGGCTCGGGGCGAGTTGCAGCGCACTGAAAAATTGGCTGCCGGGCGTCTGGCCACGCAATCGCAGTTGGCCTCCGCACGCAGGACGCTGGCCGATGCGCAAGCAGGACTGCAGGCGCAACAGGCGATCGGCGGCGGCGCGCCGACGCATGCGGTGCAGGCGCCGGCCGACGGTGTAGTGACGGCACTGCGGGTCGGCCTGGGTGATCGCGTGGCAGCCAATGCACCGTTGCTCGATTTCACCCCCGCCCACGCTCTGGTGGCGCAACTGGGCGTGCAGCCGGAGAGCGGCGAAAAGCTGCGCGCCGGCATGTCGGTGCATCTGACAAGCGTGTACGGACCGCCCGAAGGGTTCAGCGGCACCTTGCAAATGATCGGTCAGTCAGTGGATCCGCAAACCCATCTGCTGCCGGCACGGGTCGAGCTGCCGGCAAACGCCGGCGCCCTGCTGGTCGCTGGAGCACCGGTGACCGCGCAGATCCACGCCACTGATTTCACTGCCTGGGCGGTGCCACGCGATGCGGTGCTGAACGACAGCCAGGGTGACTATCTTTTCCAGGTGCACGGGGGCCGCGCCAAACGCGTCGACCTGAAGCTGCGCAGCCCCGACGGCGATATCGTCGGCGTGCACGGACCGGTTGATCCGCAGGCACCGATCATCGTGCTGGGTGTCTACGACCTCAGCGACGGCGATGCTATCAAGGCCGGCGCATCTGACGTCAGCTCAGGCTCGACGCCAGCGGCGACCACGAGCGTAGCGACATCAGCACCGCCGGCCGTCGCGAGTACGTCGCGGTGAATATCACGGTATGGATGCACAGGCATCGCCGCTCGCTGCTTTTTCTTTCCTTCATGTTGATGGTCGGCGGCATCGCCAGTGCGTTCTTCATGCCGGTGGCGTTGTTTCCCAACGTGGCGTTTCCGCGAGTGCAGATTGATCTGGAGGCCGGCGATCAACCTGCCGACCAGATGGCCATCGCCGTGACCACGCCGGTCGAGGTTGCAGTGCGCAAGGTACGTGGCGCGCGCAACGTAAAGTCCATCACCAGTCGAGGCAGCGCGCAGATCGAGGTCACGTTCGATTGGGGCTTCGACATGAACTCGGCACTGCAGGAAATCA
Source organism: Rhodanobacter sp. (assembly GCA_039936515.1). Lineage (GTDB taxonomy): Bacteria > Pseudomonadota > Gammaproteobacteria > Xanthomonadales > Rhodanobacteraceae > Rhodanobacter. The sequence goes on from JBDTIE010000159.1 coordinate 3,299, forward strand.
ATGGCGCCGCCGGCCAGGTGTTGTCGCAATTGCCCAGTGGCACCCAGCTTACCGCCCGGCGCATGGATCCCACCACGTTCCCCGAACTGGGCTACAGCCTGCGCTCGCACACCTTGTCGCCCGGCGCGCTGCATGATCTGGCCCAGTACCAGCTGCGCCCGCTGCTGAGCGGCATCACCGGCGTGGCGCATGTCGACGTGCAGGGTGGCGAGGTGGCCGAGTTCCATGTCGATGTCGATCCGGCCAAGCTGCGCGCGATGCACCTGAGCCTGGCCGATGTGACCAGGGCGGTCGGCGCGGCCGCCACC
>JBDTIE010000160.1:0-6343 GCA_039936515.1 Rhodanobacter sp.
ATGATGCCCATCGCGCGCGAACTGATCGTCGTGGACCAGCAGCCCAACCTCAGCTTCGATGCGTTCTTCCAGAACACCATGTTCCACGAGGTGGCGCATGGTCTTGGCATCAAGACCGTGCTCGGCAGCACGCAGACCGTACGCAAGGCACTGAAGGACCAGGCGTCCAGTTTCGAGGAAGGCAAGGCCGACATCCTTGGCCTGTACATGGTCACCAAACTTGCGGACAAGGGCGAGCTGGACAAGACCAAACTGATGGACAACTACGTCACCTTCCTGGCTGGCATCCTGCGTTCGGTGCGCTTTGGCGCCAGTGACGCACACGCCCGCGCCAACATGGTGCGCTTCAACTTCTTCCAGCGGCAGGGCGCGTTCTCCCGCGACGAAAGTGGTCGCTATCGGGTGGATTTCGACAAGATGACCGCGGCGATGAACGCGCTGTCGACCAAGATCCTCACCATCCAGGGCAACGGCGATTACGACGCGGCCAAGCAACTCACCGACCAGCTTGGCGCGGTCGACGCCCAACTGGCTGGGGATCTCAAGCGGCTGGACCAGGCGCATATCCCCATCGACATCCGCTTCGACCAGGGTCTGGACGTACTGGGGCTGAGCAAACCCTGAAATCGACATCGCGCGCGGGGAGAGGCGCGTCATCGGCACCGCGAGCAGCGCGCCGCGCCGCGCTCAGCGTGCGACAAATCAATTCATCGTGGCTCTTGCGCAACGGCCGCCAATATCCATTCGGCGACTGCTTGTGGCTGTTCAAGATGCAAGTGGTGACCGCCGTGCATGCGCTCCACGGCGATGCGCGCCACGCAGGCCGCGCGTTCGCCCATCAAGGCGTCGGGCAGGTAGCTGGTGGACGGCTGCGCCAGCAGCAGGGATGTCGGCGCCCCGATGCCGTGCAGCAGCGCGCGTACCTGCGACTCGCTCATGCGCAGCGCCGAGGCGCGTGTCAGCCGCGGGTCGCTGCGCCAGTACCAGCCGCCGTCGCCCTGGCGCAGGGCGCGCTCGACAATCGGCTGCGCCAGGTCCGCAGGCAGTCCACTGGCCATGCTGCGGGCGCTGGCTGCCTGGGCACTGTCGCGGAATGCGCGTAGCGGCCTGTTGCGACCTCGCGGCACCAGCGCGTCGCGAAAACGCTCAAGCGTTTTCGTCCCGTCGTCGGCCAGCGGCCCAAGGCCTTCGATCAGCAACAAGCGGTTGAACCGCGCCGGCGCGGCAGCCGCCGCCAGGCAGGCCACGCCTGCGCCCAGCGAATGCCCCAGCAGCACGCACGAATCGATCTGCAGCGCATCCATTGCCGCCAGCACCGCGTGCACGTAGTCGGTGTAGTGATAACTCGCGCCCGCTGCGAGGTGGTCGCTGTGGCCGTGGCCGGGCAGCTCAAGCGCCATGACGTGGAAGCGTGTCGCCAGCAGCGGCGCCAGGCGCACGAAACTTCCGGCGTTGTCCAGCCAGCCGTGAAGCGCGACCAGCGGTGGCGCGTTGTGCTCGCCCCAGTGTTGGCCTGCCAGATTGCCGCCGGGCAGCGCCACGCGCAGTTCGCGGACACCGCTCACGCCGTGCTGGCGGCTGCGCGCGTGGACAGTGGCCATCCCTGCACGTGCCGCACGATGAGCGTTGCCATCGCCTCCACCTGCCAGGTACTGGCGTTGAGTGCGGGTATGTAGCGCAGATCCTGCCCGCCGGCGGCGACAAAGAAGTCGCGGTTCTGCATGGCGATCTCTTCCAGCGTTTCCAGGCAATCGACGGCAAATCCGGGGCAGACGACATCCAGCCGCTGCACGCCGCTGGCGGCATGTTCGCGCACGACCATGTCGGTATAGGGGTGCAGCCAGCGCTCGCGGCCAACGCGCGACTGGAAGCTCACCAGCACTTCATCCTCAGTCAGGCCCAGCCGCTCGCGCAGCAGCCGCGCGGTGTGCAGGCATTGCGTGGGATAGGGATCACCAAGCCGGGCATAGCGCTCGGGAATGCCGTGGAAGGACAGCAGCAGCTTGTCACCACGACCGTTGCGCGCCCACCAGTCCTGGATGCTGTCCGCCAGAGCGGCAATGTGCGCAGGGTCGTCGTGGTAGTCGTTGATCACGCGCAATTCCGGTGGCCAGCGCAGTGCCTTGCTGGCATCGGCCACGGCGTCCAGCACCGAGCCGGTGGAGGTGGCCGAATATTGTGGATACAGCGGCAACACCAGCAAGCGGCGCACTCCCTCGTCGTGCAGTCGGGCGATGGTGCTGGCCACGGCCGGCTCGCCGTAGCGCATCGCCAGTTCCACCCGCAGCGCCGCAGGGACCTGGCTGTGCAGGCGCTGCTGCAGCGCCGTCGCCAGCGCCTCGCTGTAAACCCGCAATGGCGAACCCTGCTCGGTCCATATCTTGCCGTAGGCCCGCGCCGACCGCGACGGGCGTACGCGCAGGATCACCCCGTGCAGGATCAACCACACAACAGCCGCGGATAGTCGATGACGCGCTTGTCGCCGAGAAACTGCGCAAGGTAAGGGCGCACCGCCGCCGCGGTTGGCGCGGTGGGCGTACCCAGGTTGACCAGCAGTACGGCAGTCTGAACGGCATGGTCGCCAGCGTCAGCGGAATTGGCGACAAGGCCGGTATAGTCAATATTGCGTGGCATCGTGTCCTGCGCCGGAATCCAGACCGGCCAGTCTGCCACAAGCCTCGCCCGCACCTTGAAACATCACGCGCATTGCAGGAGCCGCTCATGATGGTAAAGACACCGCTTCGCCTGGTCCTCGCGTTGCTGGTCACGTTATTGCCCGTGTTGGCGGCGCACGCCGAAGACCCGCCGCTGACGCGCGCCAGCAATGCGGTGCGCGTGCTTGATGACATCATGCAGGCGCCAGACAAAGCCATACCGCAGGATCTGTTGCGCGACGCGCGCGCCATCGCGGTGATCCCGGACATGATCAAGGCCGGCTTCATCTTTGGCGGACGACGCGGCGAGGGGCTGATCTCGGTGAAAAGCCATGACGGTACCTGGTCCAACCCCAGCTTCATCAGCATGACCGGCGGCAGCATCGGCTTCCAGGCCGGCGTGTCCTCCACCGACGTGGTGCTGGTGTTCCGCACCCAGCGCGGCGTGGATTCGATCATGCGTGGCACCTTTACCCTGGGCGCCGACGCCTCGGCGGCGGCCGGTCCGGTGGGGCGCACGGCGACGGCTGCCACCGATGGCCAGTTGAAGGCGGAGATCTACTCCTATTCGCGCACCCGTGGCCTGTTTGCCGGAGTGGCGCTGGACGGCTCGGCACTGCGCATCGACTACGATGCCAACGAGGCGGTGTACGGTCCGGGCATGACGCCGCGGCGCATTTTCGAAGGTGGCGTGAGCAACGTGCCGGCACCAATTGTAAAATTTCGCGACCAGCTCGAAGAGTACACTTCCCGTTGATGCAGATGCCCCGTTGAACGTCCTGCGTGCAGCCTGCGCAGGCACAACCGTTGTGAGGTGAGACATGAGTATCTGGCACCTGATCATCCTGCTGGTGGTGGTGGTGGTCGTGTTTGGCACCGGCAAGCTGACCAAGATCGGCCCGGATCTGGGCGCCGCTATCCGCGGCTTCAAGAAAAGCATGGATGGTGAGGACGAAACCCCGGCCAAGCCGGTAGCGCCCGAAACCCTGCGCGCCGATCCGCCGCCGGCGGCGGCCAGCGCCGCGCGCGAGACGCACGACCACACCGAGCCGCGGTAAGTCGTCAGCCATGATCGAGATCAGCTTCGGCAAGTTGCTGGTGCTCGCGCTGATTGCGTTGATCGTCCTGGGCCCGGAAAAACTTCCAGCAGCCGCGCGTACCGCCGGTGCCCTGCTGCGCCGCGTGCGCGGCGGTTGGGACAGCGTGCGCGCAGAGGTGGAGCGCGAACTGCAAGTGGACGAAATCCGCCGTACCGCGCGCGAGGCGGTCGCGCACATGGATGCGGCGCAAACGCAGCTGGACGCGACTCTGCAACAGGTGCGCGATGTGTCCGTGCCGTCCGTCGAGCCGTCATCCGCTGACGTGCCACTGGGCGAGGTGGCGGAGGTCACCGACGCCGATACCGCCAGTGGCGATTTGTTTGCCGGCACGATTGCCGCGCCGGCGCAGGAGCCGTCGCGTGACCGCGTCTGAAAACGATCCTGACATCGACCTGCAGCAGGGCCTGTTCTCGCACCTGCTGGAGTTGCGCTCGCGCCTGCTGAAATCCGCGCTCAGCGTAATCCTGGTGTTGCTGGCGCTGGTGCCGGTGGCCAACCGCCTGTATGCCGAGCTTGCCGCGCCACTGGTGGCACGCTTGCCGCAAGGCGCGCATTTGATTGCCACCGAGGTTGCCAGTCCGTTCATCACGCCGTTGAAATTGGCCTTCTATACGGCGCTTTTCATCTGCATGCCGGTGATCGTGTACCAGCTGTGGGCGTTCGTCAGCCCTGGCCTGTACCGCAACGAAAAGCGTTTGGCGCGACCGCTGCTCGTGGCGGCGCTGGCGCTGTTTTATATCGGCTGCGCGTTTGCCTACTTCCTGGTGCTGCCGGCGGCTTTTCGCTTCCTCACGGCGGTGACTCCCGAAGGTGTGGAGATGATGACCGACATCACCCACTACCTCGATTTCGTCATGCTGATGTTCTTCGCCTTCGGCCTGTGTTTCGAGGTGCCGGTCGCGGTGGTGATCCTGGCTGCGATTGGCGTGGTCGACGTTCACAAGCTGCGCAGCGGCCGGCGCTACGCGATCGTCGGCGCGTTCGCGATCGCCGCGCTGATCACCCCGCCGGACATCACCTCGATGATCATGCTGGCCATCCCGATGTGCCTGTTGTACGAACTGGGCGTGCTGGCCGTGAGCTGGCTGATCAAACCCGATGCGCTGAAAGCCGGCGGTTGAGGGCAGTGCTGGGTTGAAGCGGCGGGCATTGCTGCCCCATGACGGCGGAGCCAGTCGATAGGTAGGGCGGGCACTGCCGGCCGCTCGGGGGACGGGGGAAAAAGGCGAACGGCTGCCGGCTTCCGCGGCGATCAATACAGGTCGATCGGATCGACATCCAGCGACCAGCGCACGCGCCGGCCGGCCGGCAGCGCGTGCAGCGCAAGCCACCACGGTCGCAACATGGCGCGCAGTGTGGGGCGTTGCGTGGACTCCAGCAAAAGTTGTCCGCGATGTCGCCCGGCGCGCAGCGGCATGGGCGCGGGCATCGGCCCGGCCACCTGCAAGCCGGACGCGACCGGCAGGGCCGCGCGCGCCGCGGCGAGGAACACGTCCACCGCCGCACGCGTTGGTGCTTCGGCGCGCAGCAGCACCTGGTGGCTGCACGGCGGCAGGTCACTCAAGCGGCGCTCGACCAGCAACTCGCGCGCGGTGGCGGCGTAGCCTTGCGCCAGCAGGTCGCGCAGCAGCGGGTGTTGCGGCTTGTGTGTCTGCAGCAGCACGCGACCGGGCTTGCGCGCACGTCCCGCGCGACCGGCGACCTGCACCACCAGTTGCGCCAGGCGCTCACTGGCGCGGAAATCGACACTGTGCAGACCCTCGTCCACGCCGACGATGGCCACCAGCGTGAGATTGGGCAAGTCATGCCCCTTGGCCAGCATCTGCGTGCCGACCAGAATGGCCGGTCGCTCGTCATCCAGTTGCGCCAGCAGTCCGGCAAAAGCGTCGCGTCGCTGGGTGGTTTCGCGGTCCACGCGCAGGATCGGCACCTGCGGGAAGTGCGCAAGCAGCGCTTCCTCCAGGCGCTCGGTGCCCTGGCCCTGCGCCGTCAGCTCGGCCGAACCGCATGAAGGACACTCAGCCATGACGCGCTGGCGGAAGTCGCAGTGATGGCACACCAGCTGCCGCGCCCGCGCATGCAACGTCAGCGGGCGTTCGCAGCGCGGACAGTCGGCATGCCAGCCGCAGGCGTGGCACAGCAAAACGGGTGCGTAGCCGCGGCGGTTGCGGAACACCAGGGCCTGCTCGCCACGCTCCAGGGTTTGCGCGATGGCCGTGAGCAGCGCCGGCGACATGCCGTGCTCCAGATGCTGCGCGCGCATGTCGATGATCTCCACCTGTGGCGGGCGAAGTGCACCTGGCCTCGCGCGCAGGTGCAGCGTCTGGTAGCGGCCGGCCTCGGCATTGGCCAGCGACTCCAGCGACGGGGTGCCGGATCCAAGCACCACCGGCACCTCCAGCGCGCGCCCGCGCACCAGCGCCAGGTCGCGGGCGTGATAGCGGAATCCATCCTGCTGCTTGTAGGCACTGTCGTGTTCTTCGTCGACGATGATGATGCCCGCGCGCGGCAACGGGGTGAAAATCGCCGATCGCGTACCCAGCACCACCGACACGCTACCGGCACGCGCGCGCAGCCAGGCGCGCGCGC
>JBDTIE010000161.1:0-4440 GCA_039936515.1 Rhodanobacter sp.
GTGAGCAAGTGCAGGGACGGCGGACAGTCGATCAGAATGGTGTGGTACTTGCCGGCCACTTTCGCGAGCTGTCCCTTCAGCCGGTACTCGCGCGCCATCGCGTCCATCAGCTTGAGCTCGGCGGCGGTGAGGTCGCCGCCGCCGGGCAGCAGGTCGAAATGCGCCACGGTGGCCACGATGGCGGCGCCGATGGGCACTTCCTCCAGCAGCACCGCGCAGCCGTTGGGCGTGGCATCACGCTTGTTGATGCCCGAGGCCATGGTGGCGTTGCCCTGCGGATCCAGGTCCACCAACAGCACCTTGCGCTTGGCCGCCGCCAGAGCGGCCGCCAGGTTGACGGCAGTGGTGGTCTTGCCGACGCCGCCCTTCTGGTTGGCGACAGCGATGATGCGGGCCATGGCGGGATCGTTACCGTGCGCGGAAGGACGCTAGATTAGCATTGCCGCCGCGCGCCGCCCGCCGGCCAGCCGGCGTCAAACGTGGACGCGGGCGCCGTTGCCCGGGTCGAACAGATGCAGCCGTTCCACCGCCAGTGCGAACGCCATGCGGCTTCCCGGCTCCGGCAGGTCCCGTGGCGCCACGCGCGAGACGAGCGCCTGCGTGCCAAATCGCAAGTTCAGGAAAATCTCGTTGCCGACCGGCTCCAGTACCTCCAGTTGCGCGCTCAGCGCGGCAACCCCGGCATCCTGCGGTTGCAGGTCTTCAGGCCGGACGCCCAACACCACCTCGCGGTCGCGCCATGGTTGCCACGCCATAGCCTGCGGCGGCTCGCCCAATGCAATATCGCCGTGTGCGGTGGCCAGCACCCAGCCGTGGTCGTGGCGCAGCGTGCCGTGCAGCAGGTTCATCGCCGGGCTGCCGACGAAGCCGGCGACGAACAGGTTCGCCGGCCGCTCATACAGGTTCATCGGCGTGTCAATCTGCTGGATCACGCCGCCATCGAGCACCACGATGCGCTGGCCCAGCGTCATTGCCTCGATCTGGTCGTGGGTGACGTAGACCATGGTGGTCTGGAGTTGGCGGTGCAGCCGGGCAATCTCCACGCGCATGGACAGGCGCAGCTTGGCGTCCAGGTTGGACAGCGGCTCGTCCAGCAGGAACACTTTCGGCTTGCGCACCAGTGCCCGGCCCAGCGCCACGCGCTGGCGTTGGCCGCCGGACAGTGCGGACGGGCGCGAGGCGAGTCGCGACTCCAGTTCCAGGGTTTTGGCGGCCGCGGCGACGCGCTGGTTGATGTCGGCCTGCTTGTGGCCCCGCAGTTTCAGGCCGAAACCGAGGTTTTCTGCCACCGTCATGTGCGGATACAGCGCGTAGTTCTGGAACACCATGGCGATGTCGCGATCCTTCGGCGCCACGTCGTTGACCACGCGATCGTCGATGCGCAAGGTGCCATCACTGATCGTCTCCAGCCCGGCGATCATGCGCAACAAGGTGGTCTTGCCGCATCCCGATGGCCCCACCAGGACCAGCAGTTCGCCATCAGCGATGGTGAAACTGGCGCCGTCCACGCCGACATTGCCGTTGGGGTAGACCTTGCGCAGCTGATCCAGTTGTACGCCAGCCATCGGCAGCTCCGGTACGGTGGGCCAGGTTGGCCAACCCGTCGCAGCATGCGCTGGTCTGCACAGCGGCGGGGCATTGGGCTATTCTGCCCATGTAATCGTTTACATCAAGCATTTTGGTTACAGGAACCTCGATGAACCGCCGCAGTTTCCGCTTTCCCGACGGGTTTCACTGGGGCGCCGCCACCTCGGCGTACCAGATCGAGGGCTCGCCGCTGGCTGACGGTGCCGGCGCCAGCATCTGGCAGCGCTTCGCACACACGCCAGGGATGATGAGCCACGGCGACACCGGCGACATCGCCTGTGACCACTATCGCCGCTACAAGGACGACGTGCAGTTGATGAAGGCGCTGGGCCTGCAAGGCTACCGCTTCAGCATCAACTGGGCGCGCGTCTTGCCCGAAGGCACCGGCCGGATCAATCCCAAGGGGCTGGGTTTCTATTCGCGGCTGGTCGACGAGCTGCTGGAAAACGGCATTGTGCCAAACGCGACCCTGTTCCACTGGGATCTGCCCGCCGCGCTGGACGACCGCGGTGGCTGGCTCAATCGCGACATCGCGCACTGGTTCGCCGAGTACGCCGGGGTGATGTTCAAGGCACTGGACGATCGCGTGCCACGATGGTCCACGTTGAACGAGCCGTGGGTCGTCACCGATGGCGGCTACCTGCACGGGGCGTTGGCGCCGGGCCATCGCAACAAGTACGAAGCGCCCATTGCCGCGCACAACCTGATGCGCGCCAGTGGCGCCGGCATCCAGGCCTATCGCGCGCATGGCAAGCACGAGATCGGCGTGGTGATCAACATCGAGCCGAAGTACCCGTACTCGGACAGCGTCGAAGACCTCGCCGCCACCCGCCGTGCCCATGCCTACATGAACGAGCAGTTCGCCGACCCGGCCCTGCTCGGAAGTTATCCGCCCGAACTGAAGGAAATCTTCGGCGACGCCTGGCCGGATTTCCCGCAAGACGATCTCCAGCTGACACACCAGAAGGTCGACTTCGTCGGCATCAATTACTACACGCGGGCCGTGGTGAAACACGACGCTGACGCGTATCCGCTCAAATCGGTGCGGGTGCGCCAGCCAAACAAGACCCATACCGAGACCGGCTGGGAAGTGTTCGAGCAGGGGCTGACCGACACATTGACTTGGTTCAAGGCCCGCTATGGCGACATCCCGCTGTACATCACCGAGAACGGCTCCGCCTTCTACGACCCGCCGATCGCCGAGAACGGCGTGCTCGAGGACCCGCTGCGCGTCAGCTATCTGCGCAAGCACCTCAAGGCGCTGCACAACGCCATCGGCGCCGGCGTGAACGTCAAGGGCTATTACGCGTGGTCGCTGCTGGACAATCTGGAATGGTCACTGGGCTTTGCCAAGCGTTTTGGTCTGTACCACGTAGACTTCGCGACCCAGCAGCGCACGCCCAAGGCGAGTGCCAGGTTGTACACGCAAGTGATCCAGAGCAACGGCGCCGTGCTGGACGATTGAGCCTGTCTTGCGCTGTAGAAGCCCGATCGCGGGTGATGCTTCTTGGTCGGGATCCGGGATCCGCGAGAGCAGGAGCATCGCCCGTGAGCGGGCTCCTGCCGGGTCTTAGAAGGCACGAAATCAGGCCCGTCCAAGCACCAGTAGATGGCGTTCGGCGGGCAGCCCGGGCACGACGAGTTCATGCGTGGCACGCACGACGAAGCCGTCCGGGATGCCGGCCAGCTCGTCGTCTGGCCGCTTGCCCTTCATCGCCAGCCAGACCCCGTCCGGCGCCAGCAACCGGCCGCCCCAGCCGAGCATGTCGCCCACGCTGGCAAACGCGCGCGCGGTGATGCAGTCGTATTGGCCTTCGACATCCTGCACCCGCGCCTGCAGCGCGTGCACGTCGTCGAGTTTCAGCGTCCGGATCGCCTCGCGCAGAAAGCGCACCTTCTTGCCGTTGGAGTCGACCAGCAGGATCCGCCGCCCGGGTGCGGCAATGGCCAGCACGACACCAGGCAGACCCGGGCCGGTGCCCAAGTCGGCCAGCGTGTCACCGCGCACAAAGGGCAGGATCGCCAGCGAATCGAGCAGATGGCGGGTGATCATTTCCCCGGGATCGCGCACGGCGGTGAGGTTGTAGGCGCCGTTCCAGTGTTCCAGCAGCGCCTGGTAATCGAGCAGCCGCGACGTCGCTCCCACCGGCAGCGTCAGCCCGAGCGCCGCGATGCCTTGATCCAGTCGGGCCTGCAAGTCATCGCGCGTGGACATGTGGCATTCCTGGTGTGCTTCGGCCGGCAGTATCCGGGCTGGCCGGCGACGTTGCCAGCGGCGACAAAGAAAGACCCGCCGAAGCGGGTCACAAGACGTGCAAAACCCCTGGCTTGCCGGCGCTCTGGGGCGCCATGGCAAGATCGACGGCTCAGGCGATATCCAGATCGACCCGGGTCACCATCATGCCGCGCTCGCGCAGCGCGCCGTTCAACGATTGCTTGAGGCGTGCGCCCAGCACGCGGCGGTCCGCACCATTGGCGGTGGGGTCGCCGCGAAGAGCCTCCTGTGCGCGAAGGCGGATCAGTTCGTCGACCTGTTCGAACACCGCGTCGGCGCGTTCTGGCTCCAGCACTTGCCAGTACACCGTGGCGCGCACGTCGCGGGCGTCAGACAACGCCTCTTCGAATCGCAGTGTCTGCCCGGCCAGGTCGATCTTGTGCGCGATCCGGTCCAGCAGCGGCAGGACCAGATGGATGCCCGCCGTCAGCAGGCGCACCGGCTTGCCACGCCGATGCAGGCTATGCACCTGACCGGCCGGCACGACCTTGACCGCGCTGGCGATCAGCACGGCGGGCAAACACAACAGCAAGGCCAATAGAGTCATCATGATTTGTAAAAACAACTGCTTGTCCGGG
>JBDTIE010000162.1:0-22672 GCA_039936515.1 Rhodanobacter sp.
TGCCGGTGGAGAACTCACCGCGGCGCCCGGTAGCCGCCGGGCACGCCATGTGGGCTTAGCACCAGTTGCCACAACTGGTTGCGGCGGCTGCGGAATACGGCGGCGGACGCGCCCAGGTAATAGGTCCACATGCGGCGGAAGCGTTCGTCGTACTTGCCCGCCAGAGTCGGCCAGGCGGCGTTGAAGTTGTCCAGCCAGGCGCACAGGGTGCGGTCGTAGTCGGCGCCGAAGTTGTGCCAGTCCTCCACCACGAACAGGTCGCGCAGTGCGGTGGTCACCTCCTCGGCGGCCGGGATCATGGAGTTGGGAAAGATGTATTTCTCGATCCAGGGGTCCGGCTGCGCCGGTGCGCTGTTGCTGCCGATGCAATGCAGCAGCGACAGTCCATCGGTCTTGAGGCAGCGCTTCACGCATTCGAAATACGCGCGGTAGTTCTTGCCACCGACGTGCTCGAACATGCCGATGGAATACACCGCGTCGAAGCGTTCGTCGATTTCGCGATAGTCCTGCAGGCGAATCTCGATGGGCTGGCCGGCACACAGTTCGCGCGCGTAGGCCGCCTGTTGCTCCGATACGGTGATGCCGACGCCGCTGACGCCGTAATGGTCCGCCGCATATTTCAGCGCCTCGCCCCAGCCGCAGCCGATGTCCAGCACGCGCTGTCCTGGCTGCAGGTGCAACTTGCGACATACCAGGTCGAGCTTGGCCGCTTGGGCGGCGTCCAGATCGTCAGCCGTCAGCCAGTAGCCGCATGAGTACACCAGGCGCGCGCCGAGCATGGCGCCGAACAGGTCATTGCCCAGGTCGTAATGTGCCTTGCCGATGGTGAAGGCGTGCTCGCCGCGTTGCAGGTTGATGAAGCGCGCCTTGAGGTGCGCAACCACCGCGTCGAGCGTGCGCAGTTTCTGGTCCAGGCCGGCTTGGAGGATGCCGGTGAACATGCCGGGCAGGTCGTCGGTATCCCACCAGCCATCCATGTACGCCTCGCCGAAGCCGAGCGACCCGTGGTCGAACGCGCGAGCGTAGACGCGTTCATCGTGTACGTGCAGCGCCGTCGGCGTATCACCATCAAGTTGTATGCCGGTGCCTTCCAGCAGGTCCTGGATACGGTCCTTGAGCGTGTGCTGGTTCATGAGCCCTCCTTGCGTCAAGCCTCATTGCCTGCCGGTGGAGCCGAGGACGGCAAAATCCACCGCTGACCGGGCGTATACCACATCGACGCCGGCCGCGCGTACCTGCGACAGCAACCGCTCGGCCTCCGCGTCGTCCAGTACGAACTCCACTTTTGCCGGCAGATCATCAGCCAGTTCGAAGAACGCTTCCTCGTGCAACACGCCGTGGCGACCGAACCCGGCCGTTGCGCGAAACACCGAGCCGCCGCCCACGCCGTGGCGGCGCGCCTGTTGCAGCAGCCATTCGGTGACCAGCATGTCGTGGTGGCGCGCGCGTACATGACAGTAGAACGTCAGGCGCACCCCGTGATGCAGCGTCTCTTCGCTCATGGGTGGTTCTCCTACAGATGGCGCAGTGCGCCGCGCGTCAGCAACAGGCCAAATATGGTCATGCCCAGCGAGCCGGCGACGTGCACGGCGACGTGGCCACTGAACCACAGGTATTGCTGGCGCAACAGCAGCGTGACCGCCTCGCCGGAAAAAGTGGAGAAGGTGGTCAGTCCGCCGAGAAATCCGGTGAACACCAACAGCCGCAGCGCCGGCGGCAGTGTCTGGAAGTGGTCGAACAGGCCCATGACGCAGCCCATGAGCAAGCCACCGGCGAGGTTGGCCGCCAGCGTGCCCAGCGGCACGGTGGGAAATATCGGGTTGAGCCAGGCACCCAGCCCCCAGCGCATCCAGCAGCCGATGGCACCACCTGCGCCGATGGCGACAAATCCAGTCATGCCCACGTTGCGCGCCTCCTGACCTGATCATTGCATCTGTCCGGTCGCCCGCAGCGCAGGCACGCCTGCACCGCCGGAGACCGGGGTTGCAGGCATCATCAACCGCGTCACGCCGGGGCGTTCGCGGTGGTTTGTCGCGCGCAGCGAAGAAAACCTGCGCGACCGGAGGCATGCCATCTCCGTCGAGGCATCCTAACGGAAGCGCGATGACCGGTGCATGTCGTGGTCGGCCAAGGGTTTGCCAGCGCCTATACTTCATGCCTGACTTGCCGGGCTGGTGTCCATGTCGTCATCCAAACCTGCAGTCCGGCGCAGCCTGCCGTGGTTGCTGGCGGCGCTGTCGATGATCGGGCCATTTTCCATCGACGCGATCTTCCCGGCGTTTCCGCTGCTGGGCGCGCAGTTCAACGTCGATGCCGCGGCGCTGCAGCAGTTGATCAGCGTGTACCTGATTGCCTATGCGGCAATGAGCCTGTTCCATGGCGCGATTTCCGACGCCATCGGGCGCAAACCGGTGATCGTGGCCGGCATGCTGGTTTATGCATTGGCGTCCATCGGCGCGGCTTTGTCCACCAGCTTCGCGATGCTGCTTGCCTGCCGCGCCCTGCAGGGCGTGTGCGCGGGCGCGGGCCTGGTCGTGGGGCGCGCGATCATCCGGGATACCTACGAAGGACCCGCGGCGCAGCGTTTGATGTCGCAAGTGATGATGATCTTCGGCGTGGCGCCGGTGATCGCGCCGATTGTCGGCGCGCAGCTCCTGCCGCTGGGCGGCTGGCACGGCATATTCTGGCTGCTGGCGATCAGCACGCTGCTGCTGTCGGTGGTGTTGATGATTGGGCTGGACGAGACCCATCCGCGCTCGCAGCGCACGCAATTTGCGCCGCGACCGTTGCTGGCCAGCTACGCCGCATTCGGTCGCGACAGGAAGTTCTGGCCACTGCTGATTTCAAGCTCGGTCAATTTCGCAGGACTGTTTCTGTACATCGCGTCCGCGCCACAAATTGTGCGCGGCCTGCTGCATTTGTCGGCGCAAGGATTCCCGTGGCTGTTCCTGCCGGTGGTGGTGGGTTTGATCGGCGGCGCCTGGATGTCCGGGCATCTGGCGGCAAGGCGCAACATTTCGTTCACCGTGAGCCTGGGCTACGCGGTGATGGGTCTGGCGTGCGCGAGCCACGTTGCATTGGCGCTGGGGTTTCCCGGCGGGCGCTTGCCGTGGTCAGTGCTGCCGCTGGTGCTGCACGGCGTTGGCGTGCAGCTGGCGTTTCCCGCGCTGACACTGTTGTTGCTGGATCGTTTCAGCCATCACCGCGGCGGCATCTCCTCGGTGCAGGCATTTGCCAGCCTGATGCTCAGCGCCTTTGTCGCCGGCGTGTTGTCGCCGCTGCTGTCGGTGGACATGCTGCGCCTGGCGTTGGGTGCCAGCACGTTGACCGCCATCGGCGCGGTGTCGTGGGCGTGGTATGGCCGGCTGGATCGCGCGCCGCCCAGGATGCCGCTGGCACGCGATGTGGAACTGCAGGCGCAGATCGCCGAGCCGCGCTGAGCGCCGTCAGACCACCGCTGATGCAGTCGGCGAGGGCGCAGCCGGAGGCACTGGCACGGCAACCTCCGCCAGGCCGATGCGTGCGGCCGCGTGCGCGAGCGCCTGCACGACCGATGGCGAGCGGTAACTTGCATCGGCGCGCCAGCGCTGCCAGACGGAGGCGTCGATCTTTTCGTTGATGGTCGCGCCAAGCAAACGATCGATTGGCGCCTTGAAGTGCTTGTACAGGCCGAACATGAAGTGGCCGTAGCTGTCGCGGGGCACGCCGGTCCACGCATCGGCGGGTGCGGCAAAGGTCTTGTTGCAGGCCAGCCCGCAGTCCATGGCCTTGCGTTGCAGCCACGCCAGCGGCAAGTCTGGCAAGGGGTCGGGCTTGCGCCCGGCGCCGTCGGCTTCATTGCCGCCGCCCACGTCCCCATGCGCGCCGATGAACCAGCGCTGCTCGATCTCGATCTGCCCGGCCTTCTTGGAAGTGAGGGATTCGCCTGGTTGCAAGGTGAACGGGTTGCGCGTCCACAGCGTGGGCGCAAAGTCCGCGCGATGCTCGTCCAGTGCCAACGCCTGATAGGCGTACTTCACGATACGGCTCAATTCCGTGTCGTGGAACTGGTAGCGTGCACGGGCATAGGGAAACCACGATGCCATGTCCGGTATGCCCAGCGAACCGACCGTGTCCCACACGCCGATGAAGTGGATGTCGATGGCAACCGAATGTTGCGCGCGATACGCCACCGCGACGGGGTCGCCCGGCTTGTGCGTGACGTCGCGATAGAAGTCGTACGCGCCGGCCACGTCGCGCTTGCTTACCGGCGTCACGCCATCGCCTCGCAGCAACCCGCATTTGCAGATCATCCCGCCCACGCTGCGGGCCGTGTACGCGCCGCGGCTGAAGCCGAACAGGTACAGCTCGTCGCCCGCGCGCCAGTTGTTGCACAGCCAGCGATAGCCGTCCCGCACGTTGTCCGCCAGGCCCAGGCCGAATGCGCCGCCCAGCAGATGCGTGAGCCCGGCCTTGACGCCGACCCCGGCGACGTAGTTGACCACCTGCTCGACGCCGGAGGTGTCGTGCGAGGCGACCAGCAGGCGCAGGCGCTCGACGTTGGTGTTTGACTCCGGCTTGCTCCAGGTGCCGTCGAAAAACAGCACCAGTCGGCGTGCGGGCATGGCGGTCTGCACTGGCGTGGACGGTAGCGGGCATTGTCCGTTGGCGCTCGGCTTGACTGCAAGCGGCGTAGGCTTGTCCGGACAACCCCGACGATGGCTTCCACGCTGATGGATATCGAAACCCAGATCGATCGCGCGCACCGCCTGCGGCGCATGCACGACCGCACGCAGTTGCTGTTGCTGCCCAATGCCTGGGACGCCGGCACCGCACGCTTGTTCGAGCAGCGCGGTTTTGCCGCGGTGGCGACCACCAGCGGTGGCATGGCGTGGTCATTGGGTTATGCCGATGGCGAACAGGTGCCGCTGGCACAGGTGCTGCAGGCGGTGGCGCGCATCACCCGCGCGTGCAGTGTGCCGGTGACGGTGGATTTCGAGGGCGGCTACGGTCTGACGCCGTACGAGGTGGCCGCGTCCGTGCTGGCGGTGATCGAAGCCGGCGCGGTGGGTATCAATCTGGAGGACGGCCTGCCCGGACATGGCCCGTTGCGCCCGATCGACAGCGCCGCCGCGCGCATTGCCGCGGCCCGCACCGCGGCCACCACCAGCGGCGTGCCGCTGGTCATCAATGCCCGCGTGGATCTTTGGCTGCACGCTGACGACCAACCTGGCGGTGCACGCCTGCGTGAGGCGGTGCAGCGCGCCCAGGCTTACCTTGCCGCCGGCGCCGACTGCGTCTACCCCATTGGCTTGCGCGATGTGGACACATTGGCGGACTTCATCCTTGCCATCGACGCGCCGGTCAACGTCGCCGCCGGCCCGGGCATGCCGTCGGTAGAGGAGCTCGCTCGCATTGGCGTGGCGCGGGTAAGCACCGCCACGCGCCTGGCCACGCTGGCGCTGGGCGCCATCGAGCATGCGGCCGTGCAGATGCGCGAAACCGGACGTTTCGACGCGCTGGCCTCGGCCTTCACCTATGACGACGCGCAATGCCTGTTCGCCCAATGCTGATGCGTGGGGCGGGAAATGCACGCCGGCTTCTCGAAACCCAATGCGTTGGGCGGCGGGCAGTGCCCGCCCTACGTGCATCTCCGCGCAGACATCGGCGGCGGGCAGTGTTCGCCCTGCATTTCTTCACCGCATGAGGAGCATTCCATGACAGCACGCATCGACTATCGCAAAGCCGCACCCGACGCATTCAAGGCCATGCTCGACCTTGAGGCAGGTGTGCATCGCACGGCACTGGAGCCGGCATTGATCGAGCTGGTGAAGATGCGCGTGTCGCAGATCAACGGCTGCGGCTACTGCCTGGACATGCACAGCAAGGACGCCCGCGCCGCCGGCGAGACCGAACAGCGTCTGTATCTGCTCTCCGCCTGGCGCGAGGCGCCGTTCTACAGCGCACGCGAACGCGCGGCCCTGGCCTGGGCCGAAGCGGTGACGTTGGTCTCCGGCAATGATGTTCCCGATGCGTTGTACGCGCAGGTGCGCGAGCAGTTTGACGAAAAGGGCGTGGTCGAGCTGACGCTGGCGATCATCGCCATCAATGGTTGGAATCGCCTGGCCATTGCCTGTCGCGCCGATGTCGGCAGTTACCGCGTGCCAGGTTCCGCGCAGTGAAGACAGGCGGGCGCGGGGCTGGCACGTGACGCGCAAGCCAAAAGTGCTGCCGCGTGCGTTCTACCGGCGCGATTCGCGCGAGGTGGCCGTGGCGCTGCTCAACAAGGTGCTGGTGACCGAGGACGGCCGCAGCGGCCGCATCGTCGAGACCGAGGCCTATTGCGGTGCGTTTGATCCGGCCGCGCATGCCTATCGTGGCAAGACCGCGCGCAACGCGACAATGTTCGGCCGGCCCGGACTGATGTATGTGTATTTCACCTATGGCATGCACTGGTGCTGCAACGCCGTGTGCGGCGAGGAAGGGGAGGGCGTGGCCGTGCTGCTGCGCGCGCTTGCGCCACTGTCCGGGCTCGATGCAATGCGTGCGGCGCGGCCGAAGGCGCAGCGCGATCGGGATTTGTGCAGCGGCCCGGCGCGTCTGGCGCAGGCGCTGGGAATCACCGGCGCGCAGGACGGCATCGACCTCGTCAGTGGCACTGGCGGCGTGCGCATCGTCGATGACGGCGTGCCGCCGCCGGCAGTGCCGGTGGTGACCAGCCGCGTCGGCATCAGCCGCGCGGTGGACGAGCCGTGGCGCTGGTACGTGGCCGATGATCCGAACGTCTCGCGGCGGTGACGTCGGGACTTGGCCACCGATGGCCCGACGCGGTGGCGCGGCGAGCGCATCGCTGGCCGTGGCCGGGACGTTCCGAATGTGAGGAAAGATCCCCGCGTTACAACAACGCACGCTCTCGCAAAAACGCCTGCGCCTCGCCCGCGTCGTTGTCGAACCATGCGCGGGTCGAGCCCAGCCGGAACGAATAACCCCACGCATCCATGTCCGCCATCAGACGATTGCGACCGACCCCTGGCAGCGCGTCAGACAGGACGATCTGCAGATAGCAGGTGGCGTCTTCTTCCTCCACCGAATCGGTGGCGTTGGTATGCACCGCCAGGCGCCTGTCCACCGGCAACACGATCAAGTGGCAGGCTTCGTGCAGCAGCGAGTGCACCGGCGTGTCGTCGCGCGCATAGACGCGGTTGCCAATGACGCCGGCCTCGCTCTCACCCCAGTAGCTGCCGGGGATCGGCGTGGCCTCCGGCACGTGTTCGAGCCACAGGTCGTAGCGCGCCAGCAGCGCGGCAGCGGCGACCACGCCGATGTCGCGCAGACACAGGACCTGGGACGCGGCGTCGGCCGGGGGCGCGGACTTGTCCGGATGCATCGTGTCGAAAGCTCAGCTGGCACTGTCACCGCTGGCGGAGGACTTGGCCTTGGCCGGCTCCGGGCCACCGGGCAGGGTCACCGAAAGCTCCAGGATCTCGTGATCGGCGCCGCGCTCGACGTTGATGTTGATTGCCTCGATGTCGACGTGCACGTATTTCTTGATCACTTCGAGCAGTTCGTTGCGCATCATCGGCAGGTAGTCAGGCGCGCCACGGGTGGAGCGTTCCTGGGCGACGATGATACGCAGGCGTTCGCGCGCCACGGTGGCGGTAGCTTCCGGCTTGCGCTTGAGGAAATCCAGTATGCCCATCGTCGTCAGCCTCCGAATACGCGTTGCAGAAAGCCCTTCTTGGGCACCTCGACAAAGCGCAGCGGCCGCGTCTCGCCGAGAATGCGCGCCACCGTGTCGCTGTACGCCTGGCCGGCGTGCGATTCGACGTCGACTATCACCGGGATGCCGTTGTTGGAGGCGGTGAGCACGTTGCTCGATTCGGGGATCACGCCGATCACGCTGATGCCCAGGATCTCCTCCACGTCCTTGACGCTGAGCATCTCGCCGATGGCCACGCGCTGGGCGTTGTAACGGGTCAGCAGCAGGTGCTGAGTGACCGGCTCGCCGCCACGCTCCGCGCGTCGGGTCTTGCTGGCGAGCAGGCCAAGGATGCGGTCAGAATCGCGCACCGAGGACACTTCCGGGTTGACCACCACCACCGCCTGGTCGGCGAAGTACATCGCCAGGTGCGCGCCCTTCTCGATGCCCGCCGGGGAGTCGCAGACGATGTAGTCGAAGCCTTCCGCGGACAGGCCGTCGAGCACCTTTTCCACGCCTTCCAGCGTCAGCGCGTCCTTGTCACGGGTCTGGCTTGCGGCCAGCACGTACAGGTTGTCGTGGCGCTTGTCGCGGATCAGCGACTGCTTGAGCGTGGACTCGCCGTGCACGACGTTGACAAAGTCGTACACCACGCGGCGCTCGCAGCCCATGATCAGGTCGAGGTTGCGCAAGCCGACGTCGAAGTCGATGACGGCCACTTTCTTGCCGGCCATGGCCAGGCCGGTGGCAAGCGACGCGCTCGTCGTCGTCTTGCCGACGCCGCCCTTTCCGGAGGTGACAACGATGATCTCAGCACTCAATGGTCCATCTCCGCGTGATGTGGTGACGCTTGGGTTCGGTCTGTTTCAAAGCTTGGCGATCAGCAATTTTTCGCCATCCAGCCAGCATTGCACGGACTGGCCCTCCAGGTTGTCGGGAATCTGTTCGAATACGCGGTACTGGCCGGCGATGGCGACCAGCTCGGCGCGGAAATCGGCGACGAAGATGCGCGCGCTGGTGTCACCCTGCGCGCCGGCCATGGCGCGCCCGCGCAGGCTGCCGTACACATGGATGTTGCCGTCGGCGATGACCTCCGCGCCGTTGGCGATGGCGCCGGTGACAATCAGGTCCCGATCACGCGCGTACACCTGTTGTCCTGAGCGCACCGAACCGGCGTGGAACAGCGCCAGTTGCGCGCTGCCCGGAGCAGGCGCGGCGAGGATGGCCTCGCGCGGCTCGGCGACCGGCTCGGGCGCGACCGGCGCCACTTGTGCCGACGCCGGCGCCCCGGCATCGGCCGGCTCGTAGGCGGCACGGAACTTGGCGATCAGCGGCAGACCCATGCGCGTGGCCAGCGCCTCGGTCTCGCTGGTGCCGTAGGCCAGGCCCACCGGCAGCATGCCCGCGCTGCGCACCGCCTCCAGCAGCGCGTCGACGGCGCCGTCATCAGGCAGGTGCGACAGGTGACTGAGGTCCAGCACCACGGCGGCACGGGCGAACATCTGCGGCGCGGCGCGCACGCGGCGTTCAAGTTCGGCGCACAGGGCGGCCGCGTCCACCCGGCGCACGCGCACGCAGGCCATGCCGACCTGTCCGAAACGCAGGTCGCAGGCGTCGCTCACTTCCATCACGGCCTTCACGCCGGGCGCTCCCCGGCCAGGCGTCGTGGCGACTCCATCTGCAGCGGCCGTTCGCGCTCGGCAAGCCACGGCACGTCCGGCAGGCCACCGCGGTCGAGCCAGTTTTCGCGAACCCACGCATAGCTGGGCAGGTCGCGGGCCAACAAGCTCACCTTGGGCCCACCTGCGCCCATGCGCTGCTGGCCCACTTCCTGGAAGCCGTAGGTGCCGTGGAACAGCAGCACCACGTCGTCGCGTGGCTCCAGGAACACCTCGCAGGTGAGCAGCGGCACGCGCACCTCGGCATAACTGTGGACATCGCAGTAAAACACCCGTCCCAGTCCATGCCGCCGATAGGTGTTGGCGATGACGATGCGGTCGATGTAGACAAATTGCGGATAGTGCGTGGCAAACCAGCCGTAATTGGGGCTGGTGTAAGCGCCGCCTTCGCGCAGAGCGACCAGGAACCCGGCCAGGTGGCCGTCGATCTCGGCCACGCGGAAGTAATCGGCGTGCTCGTAGAAATACCGCAGCTGGCTTGCGTTGAGCGCCAGGATGGAGCGACCTGCGGCGTTGTTGAGCGCCAGCACGGCGTCCAGATCCTGCTCGCGCACGTCGCGGATGGCCAGGCCCATTCGTTGCTCCGCTTGGGGTGAATACCGGTGTGCCGACCGTCCAGCGGCCTGACCCAAGGCCCATTATGCCATGCGCCCGGACCGTGCCGGAGCATCGCCGGGGGCCGATGCTCACTTATGATGCAAGCCATGCCATGGCCGCACTTCAACCATATCCGGGTGTTGCGCTACACCGGACTGTTCACCTACCTGTGCGTCAGCGTGCCGCTGTGGCCGGGCAGTTCTGGCCTGGCACGGGTCAGCGCATGGTGGAGCAACCCGACGCTGTCGGGCTGGATCTTGTCCTACCTGCTGTTTGGCGCGGCGTACCTGGCGTTGACCGGGCGCCAGATGGAAAGCCATCCGAGCTTGCGCCTGAAAGTGGCCAAACTGTTCGGCATGCTGCTGCTTACCGGCTCTGCGGTGGCGGTGGGCTGGTTCAGCCAGAGCGGCCTGTCGGCCATGTTGATGCTGGTGATCGCGGTGGTCTTGCCGTGGCAGATGCCGATGATTGCCGGTCTGGTGTGGCTGCTGGTGCAGAACCTGCTGCTGATCCCGGTCATAGCCAGCTATGCCGGGTGGACTCCGGGCAACGCCGTGCTGCAGGTGTGCATGTACCTGGGCTTGTCTGCGCTGGTGTTCTTCACCTCCACGGTGGCCAGCCAGCAAGCCGAGCAGCGCGAGGTCCAGCGTCGATTGAACGCCGAACTGCGCGCCACCCGGGCGTTGCTGGCGGAGTCGACGCGCATCGCCGAGCGCATGCGCATCGCGCGCGACCTGCATGACCTGATCGGTCACCACCTGACCGCGCTGAGCCTCAATCTGGAGGTGGCCAGCCATCTCACCAACGAGGCTGCCGGAGAGCACGTACGCAAGGCGCAGAGCACCGCCCGGCACCTGCTGGCGGATGTTCGCGAAGTGGTCAGCGAGTTGCGCCAGGACGACGCCATCGACCTCACCCAGGCGCTGCGCAGCCTGACTGACGGCGTGCCCGGACTGGCTATCCACGTGGTCATGCCGCCGCGCTTCAGCGTGGAGGATCCGCGCCGCGCACAGGTGTTGTTGCGCTGCGCGCAGGAGATCATCACCAACACCGCCAAACACGCCGGTGCGCGCAACCTGTGGCTGAACTTCGCCTATGCCGGCCCGAACCTGCTGGGCCTGCATGCGCGCGACGACGGTCGCGGCGCCGAACGCGTCGAGCCGGGCAACGGCCTGGCCGGCATGCGCGAGCGGCTGGCCGAGTTCGGCGGCAGCGTCACGCTGGACGGCGCCCCCAGCCGCGGCTTTGCGTTGACTGTGCGCCTGCCGCTGGATGAGCATCGCGCGCTGGCGCACACGCCGCTGCGCACTGAACCGCCGGCGCTGGACGTGTCGGGCGTGCGCGCGGCGGACGATATGCACGGGCAAGCATCGACTTGATGCCAGCGTGCGAGAATGTGCCGGTGGTCCGGGTCGACGATGTGACCGTGCTGCCATCATCCGCGGACCGGCTGCCGGTCCCTCTTGGGCGAGGATTGCGATGATCTCCGTTTGTCTAGTCGACGACCAGAACCTGGTACGCCAGGGCGTACGCTCGCTGCTCGACCTGTCCGAGGACATCCGCGTGGTGGCCGAGTGCGCCGACGGCACGCAGGCAGTGCAGGACATCCCGCGCGTGCGACCGGATGTCGTGTTGCTGGACTTGCGCATGCCCGGCATGAGCGGGCTGGAGGTCTTGCACGCACTGGCCGCGCGCAACGAATTGCCGCCAACCATCATCCTCACCACCTTCGACGACGACCAGCTCGTGCTGCAGGGCCTGAAGGCGGGTGCCCGCGGCTACCTGCTGAAGGATGTGTCGCTGGAGCAACTGGTCGAAGCGGTGCGCACCGTCGCTGCCGGCGGTTCGCTGGTGGCGCCAATGGTGACCCAGCGCCTGCTGGCCGGCGTGGCACGCATGCAGAACCACTTCACCAGCCTGGAGCAGCCCGATCCGTTGACTGAGCGTGAGACCGAAATCCTGCGCCTGCTGTCGGGCGGCTACAGCAACAAGGAGATCGCCAACTCGCTCAAGGTCGCCGAAGGCACGGTGAAGAATCACGTTTCCAACATCCTTTCCAAGCTCGGCGTGCGCGACCGCACGCGCGCGGTGCTCAAGGCGCTGGAGATGGGCATCGTCTGAGGTTGCGGCCTTGTCCGTGCGCCGTATTGGCGGCGCACGCGGTGACCGTGGCGCCATGCTCGCGTCGATGCGCAAGCCTTGCTGCACGGCGCTTTGCAGCAGTCCGTCGCGATGCGCAAAACGACATGGCGTTCCTGTGCGCGAGCAAGTAACATCCGTCACTTCGGCACTTGCCGGCCCTCGGTCACGCGCAGCGGGATGCCTCTCCGGCTCCGTATGGGCGCCGTGGAGAAATCCCGCTATGGCGTTGAACGTTCGGAGAACCCTGGAATGATGCGTTTCCTTGAATTTCTTGTGGCCTTGCTCATTGTCGCCGCCATCGGTGTGGTGGCAGGCGTGGCCAGCCCCGGCAGCGGTCATGTGGACCGTTCGCTGACCGTCGGCAAGGACCTGCGCCAGGTCTACGACGTGCTTTCCAACTTCCGCCGCCTGCCCGAATACGCCGTGCTGCGCGGTCAGGATCGTGCCATCCAGTTCAAGCAGGGCGACAAGTCCTACGGCCCGGGCGCCGAGATCAGCTGGACCAGCACCGCACCCAAGGTCGGTGACGGCGGCCTGACCATCGCCAGCGCCACGCCGGCGTTTGACAAGATCGATTCCAATACCCCCAAGGCCACCATCGTGTGGGATCTGGACAACGCCTGGCGCGGTCTGGACAAGCATTTCACGCTGGACCTTGAGCGCAAGGGCAGCCGCGGCCAGCTGACGGAGATCACCTGGTCCTATGACGTCAAGTACGGCTGGAACCTCGTCAACCGCTTCTCCAACCTGTATATCCACGGCGAGCCGGACAGCTTCATCCAGGGCGGCCTGAACAATCTGCAGAACGTGTTGGCGTCCATCCCCAACATCGACTACAGCAAGCTGATCCCGAGCATCGAACAAACCCAGCCGCAGCCGATCTTGTTCGTGTCCACCGCCATCGAGCGCAAGGACGGCCTGGAAGGCCTGGAAGACGCTGTGTCCAAGGCGGTCACCGAGTTGCAGGCCACGGCCAAGAAGCTCGGCGTCAACGTCATCGGCCCGCGCATCGTCATCACCACCAATTACGGCGACCAGACCTACACCTTCGACGTCGCCTTGCCGATTGATTCGAGCACGCTCACGGTCAACGGCAACGTCGAGCAACTTGCTGCACCGACCGCGCCGGCGCTCAACACCCCGGTTGTCGACGATGCCGCCGCCAGCGCGCAGGCCGCCGCCGACGCCAAGGCCGCCGTTGGCAGTCGCGACCGCTTTGGACGCCTGGTGCTGGAAAACGGCGTGCATGCCACGCTGGCTTTTGGTGGCGCCGCACTCAAGGGCGTGTGGAACGGCACGTTCGCCGGTGTGCCGCTGACCCGCGACATGCTCAAGGCCTACGCCCAGACCCACGGGTACCGCTTTGACGACGTGACCAACCGTTCCTACGACATCATGGTCTCGCCGGGCGTGAAGGGCCCCACTGGCGAATTCACCGCCTACGCCAAATACGACGTCTATCTGCCACTGAGCGAAGCCCCGGCGCAGACACCTGAGCAGGCCGCCGGCATGCAGCCGCCGACCCTGGAAATGGCGCCGCCGGCTGCTAGTTCGGCCCCCGCGCCGGCCGCGACCGCGGTTGAACCAGCCGAGGCTGCCAGCACCACACCTTGATGCGCAAAGCTGTTCTCCACGCAAAAAAGCCCTCCATGCGGAGGGCTTTTTTTGTGGGCAGTGGCGACGCATGCACCGCGACCGCGTGGGTGATCGGTTAACCTTGCTGGGCGCTTGCATCGAGCGCCGCACGACGCACTGGACATGATTGAAACTGACCGCCTGACCCGCTGCTACGGCAACCTGACCGCGGTCGATGCGTTGAGCATCCGCGTGGAGCCGGGCCAGGTGTTGGGGTTGCTCGGCCCCAATGGTGCGGGCAAATCCACTGCCATGCGCATGATCGCGGGTTTCCTGGTGCCCACCTCGGGCACCGCGCGCGTGTGCGGCCATGACATCGTGAAGGACTCGCTTCAGGCGCGGCGCGCGCTGGGCTACCTGCCCGAAGGTGCACCCAGTTATGGCGAGATGACGGTGCGCGAGTTTTTGCAGTTCATCCGCCAGATGCGCGGCCTGTCCACCGACGCCGGTTACCGCCGGCTGGGCGAAGTGGTGCAGGAGCTGCAACTGGAAGACGTACTGGACGTTGGCATCGACACCTTGTCCAAGGGGCTGCGCCGGCGCGTCGGGCTGGCTCAGGCCATCCTGCATGATCCGCCGGTACTCATGCTGGACGAACCCACCGACGGCCTGGATCCCAACCAGAAGCATGCCGTGCGGCGCCTGATTGACCAGATGGCGCGCGACCGCACCATCCTCATTTCCACCCACTTGCTGGAGGAGGTGCACGCGTTGTGCAACCGCGTGGTGATCATCGCCCACGGTCGGTTGCTGGCCGATGCCACGCCGGCAGAGCTGGAACGGCGCTCGCGCTACCACGGCGCGGTGTCCTTCAGCGCGCCTGGCAGTGCCATGTCGCAAGAGATGCTCGGACGACTGCCGCAGGTGGCGTCCATCGAGGTCGACGCGCTTGACGGCCGCACCACGGTTTTCCCCAGGCCCGGCGAACGCATCCTGGAGCCGGTGGAAAACCTGTTGCGCGAGCAGGGTCTGGAGGTCTCGGAGATCCAGCTTGAGCGCGGGCGGCTGGATGAGGTGTTCCGGCAGATCACCGCCGATGGCGCCAACGATGGCGCCGCGGCTGTCGCAGCCAGCGGACAGTGCGCATGAGTCCGGTGCTGGCGGTGATGCGCCGCGAGTTGCGCAGCTATTTCGTCACGCCGGTGGCTTACGTGTTCCTGGTGATCTTCCTGGTGCTGTGCGGCATTCTCACGTTCCAGGTCGGCGACTTCTACGAGCGCGGGCAGGCTGACCTGCAGCCTTTTTTCGTCATGCAGCCGTGGCTGTACCTGATCCTGGTGCCGGCGATCACCATGCGCATGTGGGCCGAGGAAGCCAAGGGCGGCACGCTGGAGTTGCTGCTGACGCTGCCGTTGACGCTGTGGCAGGCGATGGCCGGCAAGTTCCTTGCCGCATGGCTGTTCGTCGGGTTGGCGCTGGCGTTGACTTTTCCGCTGTGGATCACCGTCAATTACCTGGGCGCGCCGGACAACGGCGTGATCGTTGCCGGATACCTGGGCAGCTGGCTGATGGCCGGCACGTTCGTGGCCATCGGCGCTTGCCTGTCGGCGCTTACCCGCAGCCAGGTGGTGGCTTTCATCCTCACCGCGCTGGTGTGCGTGTTGCTGATCCTGGCCGGTTCGCCGCAGATACTGGAATTTTTCCACGACACGCTGCCGCGAAAGCTGATCAACGGTATCGCGCACCTGTCGATGCTGCGCCACTTCGAAGCGATCTCGCGCGGCGTGCTGGACATTCGCGACCTGCTGTATTTCGTTCTCAGCATGCTTGGCTGGCTGCTCGGCGGCGTGCTGTTGCTTGACCTGAAGCGGACGCGCTGAAGCGATGTCCGCTCGCCTGCAGCATGTGTGGTCCCGCCTGCGCCAGCCGCGGCGCAGCACATTGCTGGTCGCCGCGCTGGTATTGCTGGTGCTGGTGTTCGTGCCGCTCATCGTCGCCAGCAGCCGCTGGCTGCATGCCACGCGCATCGACCTGACCGCGGACCGGCTGTACACGTTGACGCCGGGCACGCTGAAGGTCGTCGATTCGTTGCAACGGCCGCTGCGGTTGACGCTGTACTTCTCCGCGCATGCCGCGCGCGACCTGCCGCAGCTGCGCAGCTACGAGCAGCGCGTGCGCGAAATGCTGCAGGAAATGGTGGCTCGCTCGCGCGGACATATCCGCCTGCAGTTGATCGACCCGGTGCCGTATTCCGATGACGAGGCCAGCGCCGAGGGCGCCGGCCTCACCGCGGCCAACGGCGGCAGCAATGGCGAGCGCGTGTTCTTCGGCCTGGCCGGCAGTGCCATGTCCGGACCGCTGGACGGCGATGCCGGCGACGAACGTAGCGCCGAGCGCACGCTGGCCATCAGCTTCTTCGATCCGGCGCGGGAAGCGTTTCTCGAATACGACATCGCCAAGCTGCTGTACGAGTTGAACCAGATGCACAAGCCGGACATCGCCATCCTCACGACGTTGCCCATTCAGGGCAATCCGGCGCTGGGCGAGCAACCATGGGCCGCGCTGCAGCAGCTGGAGCCGCTGTTCACCCTGCGCACGCTGGATCCGGCCACGCTTGAGCGCGTGGACCCGTCGATCAAGGTGCTGCTGCTGATCCATCCCGGCAAGCTTGCGCCGGCGGCGCAATACGCAGTCGACCAATACGTGCTTGGTGGCGGCCACCTGGCGCTGTTTGTCGACCCGATGGCGGAGATGGCGCGGCCGGCGCTTGGCGTGCCCGATGAAGCCACGGAGGACGACGTCGGGGTGGCGCGGCTGCTCAAGGCTTGGGGTGTGGTGTACGACCCGCGGCGGGTGGTGCTCGATCGCGCTCGCGCCTTGCAGATCGAGTTGGGCGGCAGCAACTTCAACCACCCGGCGATGCTTGATCTGGGAACCGCCGAGCTCAACCGCGAGGATGTGATCACCAGCAGCCTGCAGCGCATCAACGTCTCCACCGCAGGCCATTTTGATTTGGCGCCCAGCGCCACCACGCGCCTGTCGCCGTTGCTGCAGACCAGCGCCGAAGCGCAGGTCGTATCGCGCAAGACGGTGGAGGCGTCCGCCGGCGATCCCACCCAGTTGCTGCGCAACTATGTGCCGGACAACACGCATTACGTGCTCGCAGCGCGTCTGCACGGACCGATGGTCAGCGCCTTCCCCGAATTTGCCGCTCGCCCCGGGCACCGCGCGACGTCCGCCGCGCGCGCGGAGGTGATCCTGGTGGCCGACACGGATCTGCTCAGCGACCGGCTGTGGGTCGAGCCGCAAACCATCCTGGGCCAGACCATGATGCGGGTGTTTGCCAACAATGGTGACTTCATCACCAACCTGGTGGACAACCTGAGCGGCTCTTCGGCGCTGCTGTCCATCCGCGGCCGTTCCACCTCGCAGCGTCCGTTCACCCGCGTGCAGGCGCTGCGCAATGTCGCCGACCAGAAGTTCCTGCAGAAGGAGTACGAGCTGGAGCAGGAATTGGCCGAGACGCGCAAACGCCTGGACGAGCTGCAACCGGGCAAGTCCGCCGCCAGCGGCGCGGCCAGCGCCGAGCAACGCCGCGAGATCGAACAGTTCCGCCAGCGGCAACTGGCGATCAACAAGGAACTGCGCGACGTGCAGCACCAGCTCAACGCCGAAATCGACGCGCTTGGGCTGCGCCTGAAAGTGATCAACATCACCCTGGTGCCGGGCCTGCTGGTCCTTATCGGCCTGCTGTATGGATGGCGCCGCACACGGCGCAGCCGCCGACGCCGTTGACCAGGTGCGGTGCCGCGAAGCGCCGTGGGGCGGGCACCGCCCGCCATGCTTGCGTGGGCGTAGGCCCGGCGCTCAGCTTGGGCTCGCAAAAGCCGTCGGGCGGTGCCCGCCCTGCGTGGTGGTGGTCCAAAAGGCTGGAAAATACTGCCTGCCTTCCGCGACAAAAGCGCACACATGGCGCCGGATCGGAGCGTGCAAGCGGCAAACCATCGGGTCGGACACTATGCTTGCGGTCTGGGTTGGCTGGAGGCAGTGCGGCGACATGATGGCGAGTGTGTGGAAATGGATCGAGCCGTGGGAGTTCTCGTGGGTGTTCCTGGCCACGTTCGTGCTTGCCTGTGTGTTGTATGTACGTGGCAGCCGGCATATGCGTGTCAGTACTGCGCGCAAGCTCACGTTCTGGATCGGCATGGGGATCATCTACCTGTCGCTGCAGACTTATCTGGACTACTACGCCGAGCATGAGTTCTTCATGCATCGCACGCAGCAGTTGCTGTTGCATCACCTCGCGCCGCTGTTGATCTGCGCGGGCTATCCGATGAGCGTGATGCGTGCCGGCGTGCCCCTGGCGTGGCGCTGCGCGTTGGTGCGGCCGCTGCAGCGTTCGTGGCCGTGGCGGGCAATCAGTGGCGTGCTGTTCAACCCGGTGGTGGCCACCGTGCTGTTCGTGCTGTTTGTGCTGATCTGGCTGTGGCCGCCGTTGCAAACGCTGGCGATGCTGGACTGGCGCATCTACCGTTTCATGAACTGGACGATGCTGATCAGCGGCTTCGTCTACTGGTCGCTGGTGCTGGACCACCGGCCGCACCCGCCCGGACGGATGACCGCCGGACTGCGCGTGCTGTCGCCGGGCATCACCATGACCCCGCAGATCGTGGCCGGGGCGATCGTCACGTTTTCGCGCACGGACCTGTACCCGATCTTCGAGATATGCGGCCGGGCGTTTACCTTCAACGTGCTGACCGGGCAGATGATCGGCGGCGTCATCACCTGGGTGCCGGCGGCATTCATCGAATCCATCGGCGCGCTGCTGGCGTTGCGCGTGTGGCTGGGGTTGTCGCGTCGCGGACGACTGCCGCGGCGTTGGCCCAAGCCGGTGCTGACACCCACGCCGGCGGCTGACGCGCCGCGCTGAAGCGCGTCATTCAATCCACGTGTTGCGTGTGGTCCGTCGGTTGCGGCTTGGTGACGATCGCCGGTTCGGAGTGAGTGTCGCCTGCATCGATGGCATTGGCCGGGCGGGCGACGAAATCGGCAGCGCGTGTGCTGCCATCGGCAAAGGTCAGCGTCAGCCGCACCACGTCGCCGGGTCTGACCGGATGGCGCGGCTGCTCCAGCATCAAGTGGTAGCCACCCGGCGCGAGTTGCGCGTTGCCGCGGGCCGGCACGCTCATGGCATGCACCATGCGCATGCGGTTGGTGCCGCCGGCGACGGAACTCTGGTGCAGCATCACTTGCGCGTACACATCGCTGCTCGCGCCGGTCAACGCGGCGGGTTGGTCGCCCTGGTTGTGCAGCGTGGCGTAGCCGCCGGCCGGCAACGCGCCGGGCAGGATGCGCAGCCAGGCGTGGCTGACGCGAATTTCGTCGGCGCTGCTGGCCGATGCAATGGTTGCGACAGCGCCCAGCAGCAGCGCGGTGCACAACCTGGCGACCCGAAGGAGCTTCATGGCGTGGCTCCGTCGTCCAGCAACAGATGCAGATCGTGCACGAGGTCATCGTGCGAAGCGCTGGGCGTGGCCAGCACACGCGCGTGCCCGGCGCGGTCAAACACGTAGATGGCCGAGCTGTGGCTGACCGCATAGGAATCGTCAGTGCCACCGGGCTCGCGGGTAAACGCCGAGCGATAGCGCTTGCTCAGCGCCTCGACGGCGCGCGGCGTGCCGGTCAGGCCGATCGCACGCTTGTCGAAGGCGTTGACGTAGGCCTTGAGCACCGGCGGCGTATCGCGTGCCGGGTCGACGCTGACGAACAGGATGCGCGCGCCGTCTGCCTGCGCGCCAAGGCGCTGCATCACCACATGCAATTGCGCCAGCGTCAGCGGGCAGACGTCCGGGCAGTGCGTGTAGCCGAAGTACAGCAACACGACCTTGCCACGATAGTCCGCGCCGGTGACGGCCTTGCCGCTGTCGTCGGTCAGCGTGAAATCAAGATCGGGCATGTGCCCGCTGATATTGGTCAGGCGCAGCGGCAACGGCGAGCGCTGGCACCCGCCCAAGGTCAACAGCGCAGCCAGCGACAGCCACAGCAGCAGGCGCAGCCGGCGCGCGGGAGCAAAGCGGGGACGGATCGTATTCATTGCTTCAAGCATACGACAGCGCCGGGTCCGGGCGACGCAGCGCGCCAGCGGCATGCTGTCGCGGGCGCATGGTGAAAT
This sequence comes from Rhodanobacter sp., assembly GCA_039936515.1. Lineage (GTDB taxonomy): Bacteria > Pseudomonadota > Gammaproteobacteria > Xanthomonadales > Rhodanobacteraceae > Rhodanobacter. Next base: position 19,844 of record JBDTIE010000162.1, read on the forward strand.
CGTCCGTGCATGGTTACCCTTGGGGCTTGCCTGGAGTCAACTGATGTCCTTCGACCTGCCGCCGGTCACGCGCAACCTGCTGATTGCCAACATCGTGGTGTTTGCCTTGCAGCAGATGTTTGGCGACATGCTCATGCAGTATTTCGCCCTGTGGCCGTGGGGGCCCGATCGCGTTTTCCAGGATGGCATGGCGCTGGTTTCCATCGGCTTCCGCCCGTGGCAGGTGGTCACCTACGCGTTCATGCACGGCAGCTTTACGCATATCGCCTTCAACATGCTGGCGTTGTTCATGTTTGGCGGGGCGATCGAACGCACGTTCGGCGCGCGCCAGTTCGTGCTGTACTACTTCGTGTGCGCGGTGGTGGCGGCGATCGCGCAGTTGATCGTGGTGCACTGGTTCACCCACGGCTTCTATCCGACCCTTGGTGCATCCGGTGCGATCTTCGGCCTGCTGCTGGCCTTTGGCATGCTCTATCCGCATGAGAAGGTGTTCCTGATCTTCCTGCCCATACCCATGCCGGCGTGGCTGTTCGTCATTGGCTATGCGGTTGCCGAACTGGTCATGGGCGTGACCGGCACGCAGGCTGGCGTGGCGCATTTCGCGCATCTGGGCGGCATGCTCGGCGGCATCGTGCTGATCGAGTACTGGCGTGGACGATTTCCGATCAAGCCCCGGCGGCGACTGACGCGCTGAGCCACGCGTCAGCGCAGGGAAAGGAAGTCGGCGCTGACCACGAAACGCACCGCGTCCAGTCGCAAGCGGGAGCTTGGCAACGCTGCCAGCACGGCGTCGCGCTCGGCGCTGACGGCCGCGATTTCCGCTGGATTGACCGACGGGTTGACCGCGCGCAGCGCCAGCAGTCGCGACAGCTCGGCGTCCAGCGTGGCGCCGGCCAATGCCGAGGCGGCGTCGATGGCGCCCTTGCTGCGCGTGGTGGCCAGGGCTTCGGCGCGCTCCAGCATCGGTGGCACCAGCCGCGCCAGCACCTTGCGATAGCGAGCCACGTCCAGCGTACGGGTGACGGCGCGTTGCAGCGCGATGGCGCTGGGCTGGAACAGCGCGCGTTCGACCAGGCGGGTATCGACCGTGACCAGCAGCGGTTGGGTGGGCAGGAAGCGCTCGATGTCCAGCCGCTGCTCGGCGACGCACTCGAGCACGTACACCGCCTGCAGCAGGGCGGTATGTGGCGGCAACTCGTCGTCAACCATGAACGCTGCATTGCCTTGCTCGCTGGACAGGGCCAGTTCCAGCGCGCCAAGCACCAGCGGGTGGTCCAGGCGCAACAGCGGCAGGTCGTCGCGTGCCAGCGCCACGTTGCGGTCGAAGGTGACGGACATGGGCCCCTCGGCAAAACCGGGCAGGGCGTCGGTTGACAGGTACTGCGGATCGAGCAGGGTGACCTGGCCGCCCAGCTCCTCGACATGGATGCCGAATGCCTCGAGCAGGTGTTGCACGAACGCATCGCGCCCCGGGTCGATATCGTCCCGGGCAAACGCGCGCTGCAACTCATCGGCGTGCAGGTCGCGGCTGGACGCCAGCTCCAGCAAGTGGTCACGGCCGCGGCGGATCAGTTCGGCCATCTCCTCGTGGCTGGCGCGCGTGTCGATCAGCAGTGCGTCAAGTTCCTGGTCGCGACTGTCATCCCCGCGAGCGTGCTCGTCGGCCAGGCGGGTCAACGGCTCGGCGTAGCGGCGCAGCAGTTCGCGGCCATCGGCAGGACTGTGGCGAAAGGCGTCCACACCTTCGTCATACCAGCGCGCCAGCACGTGCTGCGCGCTGTCGGCGACGACCAGGATGTGGATATCGATGGCGTGGCGCTGGCCAATGCGGTCCAGGCGGCCGATGCGTTGCTCGAGCAGGTCCGGATCCAGCGGGAGGTCCCACAGCACCAGGTGATGCGCAAACTGGAAGTTGCGTCCCTCTGCGCCGATCTCGGCGCACAGCAACAGCCGCGCGCCGTCGGCCTGGGCGAAATAGGCGGCGTTGCGGTCGCGCTGCACCAGCCCCAGGCCTTCATGGAAACGCGCGACGCGCACACCGCTTTTGCTGCGCAGCGCTTCCTCCAGCGCCAGCACCTTGGCCTGGGTACGACAGATCAACAGGAACTTGTCTTGCGCATGGGCGTCGAGCAGGGCAATGAGTGCGTCCAGTCGCGGGTCGGCACTGTAGTCGGCGGCAAACTCGCCCGGCGGCTGCTGGATATCGGCGTGGAACTCGGCAAGCAGGGCCTGTCGCGCCGGCTCTGGCAGCGTGTCGGCAGGGATGATGTGCCAGCGCGGCTCGCGCTGCGGAAAGCCGCCAACGCCGGCGCGGTTGTTGCGGAACATCGCCCGGCCCGTGCCGTGGCGGTCGATCAGTGCGGCCAGCAACTCGCGCGCATTTTCCGGCTTGCCGGCACCGGCAAGGCGCGCGGTGAGCGCCGGGTCGGACGCGAACGCGGTGGCCAGTCGGGTGCGCTGCGCCGCGTCCAGCGGCGTGCCGTCCAGCAGCTGGTCGGCGATGGCCGAGAGCGCGGACCACTCGTCGGCTTCGGCCAGATAGCCGTCCAGATCGAGGTAGCGCTGCGGATCAAGCAGACGCAGGCGCGCGAAGTGGCCGCTGCGTCCGAGTTGTTCGGGAGTGGCGGTGAGCAGGATGATGCCGGGGATGCGCGCGGCCAGCTGCTCCACCAGCGCATAGCGCGGGCTGCTGGCCTGCGGCGACCACGCAAGGTGGTGCGCCTCGTCGACCACCAGCAGGTCCCATGGCGCGTCCAGCAGTTGTTGCGTGACCTTGGGCGAGCCCTGCAGCAGGCCAAAGTCGGCGATCACCAGTTGCTCGTCCTCGAA
>JBDTIE010000163.1:0-2606 GCA_039936515.1 Rhodanobacter sp.
GCCGGAGCCGGCGCAGACCGTGCACAGCGCGTCCTCGCTGAAGTTGCGGCAGCGTTGGCAGCGACCGATGCGCTCCATCGCCACGCGAAGCGCATCGGCCAGTTTCAACCCGCGCTCGCGGTCGCGCTCAAGCAGGTGGAAGGCCATGCGCTGCGCGCTCTTGCCGCCGACGCCGGGCAAGCAGCGCAGGGCCTCGATGAGTTGCTCCAGCAGCGTGGAAGTACTCATCGACCGTCCGTGATTTCAGACTGGGGATTCGTGATTCGAAAAATTGCCATCACGCACGACATGTTCTTGTTCTCTCGAATCCCGAATTCCGAATCGCGTCTTCCGACTTCCGGCTTCAAAACGGCATCTTGAAGCCGGCCGGCAGGTTCATCCCGGAGGTGACGCCGCCGAGCCGCTCCTTGCTGACGGCGGCCACCTTGTTGACCGCGTCGTTGATGGCAGCGGCCACCAGATCCTCGGCCATCTCCGGATCGTCGGCAAAGGTCTGCTGGTCGATCTGCACGCGGCGCACCTCGTGCGCACCGGTCATCACCACACTGACCAGCCCGCCGCCGGCGCTGCCGGTAACTTCGAGCTTGGCAATCTCATCCTGCGCACGCTTCATGTCTTCCTGCATGCGTTGCGCCTGTTGCATCAATTGTCCGATCTGTCCGCGCATCACATGGCTCCTGATTCATTGACCAAGGGTTTGACTGACTGCGGCACGACACGCGCGCCAAATTCCCGCTTGAGCGACTGCACCAGCGGATCGGCCTCGATGGAGGCCTGCGCCTGCGCCTGCGCCAGGGCGCGTGCCTGCGCTGCACGCGCCGCAGGCGTGTTGGTCGCGGCGGCAGGGTTGCTGACGCTGACAAAGCGCAGCTGCACGATTTCGCCAAGCGCGGCGCTGATGCGCTGCGCCATCTGGCTGACCATCGGCTCGACCGCCATGTGCAGATGCACCGGCTGCAGTGCCAGCACCAGGGTCTGTCCCTCGCGGGCGCGCAATACCGCGTTCTGCGCCAGCATGCGCAGCGGTCCGTGCAGCTCGGCGCGGGCGATCAGCGCATCCCAATCCGCCAGGCCGGCATTGTCCGTGGTGCCGCTGGCCGTCGCAGCCGGCGCTGGTGCAGCTTCCAAGCCAGCGAGAGGCGCGGGCACCGCTGCCGCAGCCGACGCATCATGCGCTGACGCCGCGGGTTTTGGGGTGGCCGGCGGCCGTGCCGACGCCGCCGCGGCATGAGCGCGGGCCACCCCGCCAGTACGCGGCGACGGCGCGGATGTTGGCGGCTGCGCCGTCTGCGGCCGGAACGCCAGCATGCGCAACAGCGCCATCTCGAATCCGGTACGCGCGTCCGGGGCCAGGTTCAGGTCGCGGCGACCGGCCACTGCAATCTGGTAGTACAGCTGCACGTCCTCAGCCGGCATCTGGCCGGCAAGCGCCAGCAGCGCGTGATCGTCATCGACGCCGTCGGCGCCCTGATAGTTGGGGATCAGCTGCATGAGCTGCGTCTGGTGCAGCGCGCTGGCCAGGTCATCCAGCACGCCGCCAAAATCGGGCGAGTACGACGCGATCTGGGCGCACGCGGCAAGCAGCGCTTCGCCATCGCCGGCAGCCACCGCCGCCAGCACGTCCAGCACCTGCGCACGCGCCACGCTGCCAAGCATGGCGCGCACGTCGTCGCCACGCACCGCACCGCCGCCGTAGGCAATGGCCTGGTCCAGCAGCGACAGGCCATCTCGCAACGAGCCATCCGCAGCGCGCGCAAGCTCGGCAATGGCATCGTCGTCGACGGCAATGTTCTCGGCACCCAGGATGTGTCGCAGCTGGCCGGAAATCTGCGCCGGCAGCAGGCGCTTGAGGTTGAACTTCAGACAGCGCGACAGCACCGTCACCGGCAGTTTCTGCGGGTCGGTGGTGGCCAGCAGGAACTTCACATGCGGAGGCGGCTCTTCCAGCGTCTTCAGCAATGCATTGAAGGCGCTCTTGGACAACATGTGGACCTCGTCCACCAGGTACACCTTGAAACGACCACGCGAGGGCGCGTACTGCGCGTTTTCAATCACCTCGCGCACATCATCCACGCCGGTGTTGCTGGCCGCGTCGATCTCCAGCAGGTCGACAAAACGACCTTCGTCCACCGCGGTGCACACCGAGCACTCGCCGCACGGCTCGGCCGACTGGCCGCGCTCGCAGTTGAGCGACTTGGCGAAAATACGCGCGATGGTGGTCTTGCCCACGCCACGCGTGCCGGTGAACAGGTAGGCGTGATGCATGCGCCCGGTGTCCAGCGCGTTGGTCAGCGCGCGCACCACGTGTTCCTGGCCCACCAGCTCGGAAAACTTGCGCGGCCGCCACTTGCGGGCGAGTACTTGATAGGACATGCCATACACCTTGGGGCGAATGTCCATTGTGCCAAGTCGGCGGGTGCAGCGGTAGGCGACACCGGCGTGCTCGCACGTGCGGGCGCCGCTTGAAACCAGTCACCAGAATGGTGGCGGCCCCGCCAGCCACACCCCGGCACCCGAATCATTCGCTACCGTTGCTTCCTTCCGGACCTGGCGGAGTTTGCGAACTATCGTCGCGGGGGGACCGACGGGGCCACCATGGACGTCAA
>JBDTIE010000164.1:0-7737 GCA_039936515.1 Rhodanobacter sp.
CCTTGTGCACGATGGTTTCGGCAAATTCGTCGACCACGTCCACGCCGGTGGAGGTGTGCATCCAGCCCACGTGCGGGTTGAAGCCCTGGTAGATGAAGAACTGGCCCCAGGTCACCGCGCCGTACGCATTGAGTCCCTCGTCACTGGACATCTGCAGCTCGGAGCGGAAGAAGAACGAGGTGTGTGGGTTGATCAGCAGCAGCGCGTGGCCGTCGACGGTGAGCTTTGGCGCGACGGCGATACCGTTGGAGCCGGTCGGCTCGGCCCAGCTCGGTCGGGTCTGCACCTGTGCCAGCGGTGCGTCAGTCGGAGCGCCGTAGAACGCCTTGAGCGGCGCCAGATCGACCCGTTCGATGTCGCCGCCGATGCTGCCTTCGGTGAAGGACAGCGCCATCCACGGCTCGAAACGGGTGATGGCCCGCGGATGCACGTCGGGGTGCGTGGCCAGGTAAAAATTCAGACCGTCGGCCCAGCTGTCCATCAACGCGCGCAGCCACGGCGGGCTCTGTCCGTACAGTTTCTTCAGCTCGACCGGGTCGCTGAAGAGGCGCTGGCGCAGGTCTTGCCACAGCGCGGAGTCGTCCGCGTCCCTGGCCTCGGCCAGCCGGCCCAGCGAGAGCAGATAGTTGCTCTCGACGCGATTGAAGTCGTCCTCGGCCTGCGCGTAGGTCATGCCGAACACGGCGTCGGCATCGGTCTTGCCGTGCACGTGGGCGATGCCCCAGTCGTCGCGGGTAACTGTCACTGCCTGCGCGGTCTGTTGCCAGCGCGACTGCTCGGTCGACGTTGCCTGGGCCGCGTGGGCCGCGCCCAGCCACAGCAGGCCGAGCATGACCAATCCGACCGAAGCCAGGCCGGCGTGGCGGGTAACGCTTTTCAGCTCGATCCGGTTGTCAGCAAAACGCATCTTCATCGGCCACCCCTGGTACCTGCGAGCGCCCGCGTGAGCGCGCCCCATTCTGCACTGCTTCGCGTTGTCCAATGCGGTGGGAATTGCAGGCACTCGTGGAGCCCGCGCTCAAACGCGTTCAAGCTTCCCCGCCACTGGCCGCTACAGGCGAAACGGGGATTCCCCCTTGTCTGGTGCTGCGGTTGCGGCTCAGGAACGGAGAGAACGTGGAAACCCACATGCGGGCGCCAGGTACGCGGCCGCCAGACGTTCCGGCCCCGGGCCAGCCCACGCCACCGCCACGACCCGGCACATGGCTGGCGTTGCTGCTGGGCGGTGACAGGCGTACACGCATCCGCCTGCAGCAGTGGCTGATCGCGGCCATGACCTACATCGGCTCCTCGGCAGTACTGGCCATTGACCACTACTTCGGCTGGCTTGGCCGCAATCAACTAATGCTTTGGGTCGGGTTTGCCGTCGCGAGTCAGGCCATCTTCTACCTAGCGTTGCGCTCGGGGTTGAGCACGCGAAGCCGGGATCCGGCACTGACCGTGTCGCAGATTCTCGTCGGGCTGCTATTCGCGAACTGGGCTTACCTCATGGCGGGGGAGGGTCGCGCCGTCGCGCTGATGCCGATGTTGCTTCTTCTGGTTTTCGGCGCCTTCGTGCTGCACTGGAAAAAGCTGGCCGTGTTGACCACTGTCGCGCTGGCCGGTTTTGGCACGTCGGTGGTGGCGCTGCAAAGGTTGCGCTGGGTGCACCCTGGCGCTGCAGCGCAAAGCGACCTCAATGAGGACCTGCTGTATCTCGCATCGCTGGCGATCCTGCTGCCGGTGGCAGCGTTCCTGGCGGCGCAGCTGTCGCGCCTGCGTTCGAAGCTGCGCGCGAAAAGCAGGGCGCTGGCATCTGCGCTGGACGAAGTCCAACGCCTGGCGGAATTCGATGAGCTCACCGGCCTGGCCAACCGTCGCAATGCAAGCCACTACCTGGCCGCCCAGCACGCCAAAGCGCAATTGGACGGGTCGGGTTTCGTCGTGGCATTGATCGACCTGGACAATTTCAAGCACATCAATGACACCCGTGGCCATGATGGCGGCGACAGGGCGCTACAGGCCTTTGCGGCAGCGGCCCGTCCACTGATGCGCGGCACGGATCTGATGGCGCGCTGGGGTGGCGAGGAATTCCTCATCGTCATGCCGGCCACCAGCGCGCAGGGCGCGTACGACGCCACGCTGCGACTGCTCGAACGGGTGCGCACGCTTTCCGGGGAAAGTGGCAGCCCGCTGAGCTTTTCGGCGGGGATCGCCTCGTACGAGGCAGGCGAGCCCGTCGCCAGCACCGTCGCACGCGCCGACCGCCGCATGTACATCGCCAAGGACGCAGGCCGCAGCCAGGTTTGCATGACCGGCTGACCCCTTGCGTAGCACCTGTCGGCGACGTGTGGCTGGTCTGCCCGGCATTGGTCGAAGCCGGCGGTGGTGTCGGATCAAGAGGCCGGGGCTGCTTCTGTCAACGTCGAAAATGCAGCTGGCGACCCCCCGGCAAACCGGTCTACCAGCATCTGCACGAACAACGAGACTCTGCGGCTGACATGCCGGTGCGGTGGATAAAGCGCCCACACTTCGATATGGCGATCGCCGTCCACTCCCCACTCAAGCAGTCGTCCCGCATCGAGATCGGCCTGGACCAACGACCGCGGCAACATCGCCGCGCCGATGCCGGCAAGCACAGCGTCGTAGACCATCACCATCGACGACAGACGCAACACCGGACGTCGGCGCAACGTGACCTTGCCGAGCGGACTGGCCAGCTGCCACACCGACGCCTTGCTGGCGCCCGACAGCTCGACGGCCGGGACCGCTGCGCCGGCGATGCCGGTCGCTGGTGGTGAAAGCGATGGATGCGCCGCAAGGATGAGTTCGTCGCGCAGGAAACATCGACCAGCCAGTTCAGTGGTCGGCTGCGGATTGGCGCGGATGACCAGGTCATAGCCTTCGCCCAGCGGATCGACGAAGCGGTCGTCGGCGGTGATCTCCAGTTGCACCTGCGGGTACGCGGCCGCGAAATCCGCCGCGATCTTGCCCAGTCCACGGTGCGCAAGCAGCACCGGGGCACTGATCCGCAAACGCCCTCGAGGCACACCGGCGTTCTGCCTGAGCGCTTCGGCTACGTCATCAATGCGCTCCAGCAAGACAGCGGTTTGTTCATGCAGCGCGGCGCCCTCTGCAGTCAGGCGCAGGCTGCGTGCGCCGCGTTCGAGCAGGCGCACGCAGAGCGCGTCTTCCAGCTGACGCACCCGGCGGGACAGCGACGCCTTGGGACGACCGGTGACGCGGCTGGCCGCGCTGAAGCCGCCATGGCTCGCTACGGCGTTGAAATCGGCCAGCGCTTCAAGGTCCATGTCGTTCCACTGGTGGGATGCAGTGATCCAATTATGCGTCTTATGTTTCGGTCATGGCACGAGCAGAGTAAGCGCACTCAAATACCAAGGACCTGCAACATGAGCATTCTCGTTACCGGAAGCACCGGCACCATCGGCCGCCAGGTGGTCGACCGTCTGGCGGTGCAAGGCGCCAGCGTCCATGCCTTGACGCGCACACCCGAGCGCGCCAGGTTCCCGAAAGGCGTCGTTCCCGTCGGCGGCGAGATGACGGATATCGCCTCCATGCGCGCGGCATTGGCGGACGTCGATACTCTGTTTCTGCTCAACGCGGTGGTCCCTGATGAGGTCACCCAGGCGTTGCTCACGCTGGCTCTGGCAGGTGAAGCGGGGATCCAGCGCATTGTGTATTTCTCGGTATTGAACAGCGAGCTGTTCACCGACGTGCCACATTTCACCGGCAAGTACACGGTCGAACGCGCAATCAAGCAGCGCAACCTTGGCGCGACGATCCTGCGCCCCGCCTATTTCTTCCAGAACGACCTGATGTTCGCCGAGCCGTTGCTGCAGCACGGTGTCTATCCGATGCCTGTGGGCAAGGTCGGGGTGTCGATGGTCGACATACGCGACATCGCCGATGTCGCGGCTGCGTCGCTGCTGCGAAGGGAACGATCGGCGACCCCGCTGCCGCGCGAGGTGATCGAGCTCACCGGTCCCGACGCGTTGACCGGGGCGGCGCTGGCAACCATCTGGTCGGAGGTGTTGGGCCGTTCGGTGGAGTACGCCGGCGATGACCTGGCCGCATTCGAGACAGGCATGGCGAGCAGGGCGCCGGGCTGGATGGCGTTTGATATCCGGCTGATGCTTGCGCGATTCCAGCACGACGGCCTGCTGGCGAAACCCGGTGCGGACGACACCATGACCGGGCTGCTGGGGCGCCCCGCCCGCACCTACCGGGATTTCGCGCGCGAGACGGCTGCAATGTGGAGTGGGCAGGAAAGCTCACGCTGACCGGAGTCTGCTGGAATGTCGCGCTGCATCGGCGCCCGCGTCCGGCGTCGTGATAGGCCCGATACGTCGCATCGGTAAACCTGCGGTGTTGATCTCGCGTATACAATGCGCGGCTCAACTATCCCTGCACAAGGAAACTTCCGCGATGGATCGGCTATTTGCGCACACGCTGTGCGGTCTGTTTGGGGCCTGCCTGACGTGTGCTGTGCCAGGCACGGCCACGGCGGCCTCGACCGGCGAGCCGGAGGCGAACGCCGCGTCGCGCCACCCTGCCGACAACCGCGCCGCCGTGCTGCAGACCGTGGTGGTGACCGGTACCCGCGCACCTGACCGCACGGCCGCGGATTCGATGGCGCCGATCGACGTGCTCACGCAAGAGGACCTGGCCACCACCGGTGCACCGGACCTGGCGCAGGCCCTGCGCATCCTTTTGCCCGCGTTCAACTATCCGCAGCCCTCGATCAATGGTTCGACCGACTCCACCCAGCCAGCGCAACTGCGCGGTCTGTCGCCGGACCAGGTGCTGGTGCTGGTCAACGGCAAGCGCCAGCACACTACGTCGCTGTCGATGGTGACCGCGCCACTGTCGATCGGCCGCGGCGCCTCGCCGGTGGACCTGAGCGCGATCCCGGTCAATGCCATCGCGCGCGTGGAAGTGCTGCGCGATGGCGCGGCCGCCCAGTACGGCTCCGATGCCATCGCCGGCGTCATCAACATCATCCTCAACGGCGGAGCGGGGCACGGCTCGGCGCAGACGGGTTTGGGTCGTCACGACGGTGGTCAGGGTCGTACCTGGCACGGTGGTGCAGACGGTGGTTTCGCTTTCGGTGATGCCGGCTGGGTGCACCTGGCGGCGAACTACGTCAACCAGATGCCGACCCAACATGCCGACGTCGACTGGCGCTATCCCGGGGACCCGATCTACGGCAAGCACTCGGTGCGCTACGGCTTGCCGCGGTTGGTCGCCAGGATGGCGGCGGTCAATGCCCAATACCGTTTGGGCGAGCACGCGACGCTGTATGGCTTCACCTTGTTCAACCAGCGTGAGACCACGGTGGGCGAGGCCTTTCGCGCCGTGTCCACCTATGCGGCAACCAGTCCGGCGGCGGTCGCTGTCTATCCAGCCGGCTTCCTGCCGATGATCCACAGCGCCGTTCGCGACGACAACGAAGTGCTGGGTTTGCGTGGCCGTGTCGGCGAGTGGCACTACGACCTCAGCGTGGACAGCGGCGGCAACCACTGGAAGCCGCACACGCTCAACAGCTTCAACTTTGACCTTGGGGCCGCCTCGCCCACGCAGTTCTACACCGGCACGCTGGCCATCCGCCAGAACGAGTACAACCTGGACGTCGGCCGCGACTTCATGCTCGATGATGCCGGTTCGCTCAGTGTGGCTTGGGGTCTGGCTTCGCGGCATGAGGATTTCAGCATCAAGACGGGGGATTGGGCATCCATGGTCGGCACCGGTGCCGAAGCCGTCGGCGGCGGTTTTCTCGCCGGTGACGCCGGCTCGCACGCGCGCCACAACCGTGCCGGATATATGGATCTGGAATATTCCCCGGGGCGACACCTGTCGGCCGGTCTGGCCGTGCGCCGCGAGCGCTACAGCGATTTCGGCGGCACCACATCCTGGAAACTTTCCGGGCGCTATGCCTTTGCGCCGGCACTGGCTGTTCGTGCCACGGCGTCGACCGGCTTTCGCGCCCCGTCGTTGCAGCAGGAGTTCTATTCCAGCACCGGCGTGGTGTTTGACGACCCTGCCGATCCCAAGTCGTGGGATGTCGTGCGCACCTTCCCGGTCTCCGATCCGGTTGCCGTCGCGCTTGGCGCGCAACCTTTGCAGCCGGAGCAGTCGCGCAACTACAGCATCGGCTGGGTCTACACCTCGGCGATGGGCCCGTACGCGACGCTGGACCTGTACCAGATCGACGTCGATGACCGCATCATTCTCAGTGGCGACCTGATAGGCGCCCCGGTGCGCGAGTACCTCACGCGCGTGGGCTTTCCCGGCGTCAGCGGCGGCCGTTTTTTCACCAATGCGGCGAATACGCGTACCCGCGGCGCCGACCTGGTCGCCGGCTGGCCCCTGTCTTTTCGGCGAGCCACGCTGACGCTCACCGCCGGCGCGAACTGGAACAAGACCGAGCTGCGTTCGATCAAGCCCAATCCGCAGCAACTCGGGTTGGCCGGCCTGCAACTTCCGATCCTCAATCGTGCCGAGCGGGGACGTATTACCCGGCTGTCGCCGCGCAGCAAGCTGTTTGCCGCCGCTCGCTGGCAGCGCGGAAACTGGCGGGTGAATGCGCAGGCCACGCGCTATGGCCAGTGGTTCTGGCAGGGTTGGACGCCAGCCGGTGACCAGACGTTCGGTGCCCGCGTGCTGCTGGATGCGTCCGTTGGCTATGCCTGGTCGGCAGTGAGCCTCACGCTCGGCGCCAACAACCTCACCAACGTGTACCCGGACCGGAACAACGCGGTGAACAGTTATGGCGGGCAACTGGTGTACCCGGCGTCTTCGCCGTTTGGTTTCAACGGTCGCTACTGGTACGCCAACCTCAGCTACCGCTGGTAGGACGGCGCGGAGCGGAAGTCGTCAATCGACCTGACTGTCCCGCCCGGCGCGTGCCTTCGGGCTTATCCCTCGCCCATCCCTTCCGCCGGCTCCGCGGCTGCGCCGGCGCGAACCTTGTCGGCGATTCGCTGGCCGATGTCGGCGTCGACATTCTTCCAGTAGGCAAAGGCGCGTTCCAGCACCGGGCTGCGCACGCCGCCGAGCAGGCTTCCCGCGACTTGGTCCACGAATTGCGCGCGTTGGGCGTCGTTCCACACCTCTCGCACCAGGGTGCCGGCCTGGCCGAAGTCATCGTCCTGAGCGTGCAAGGTGTAGGCGCTGCGCACCATCTCGCCATCGGTTTCCCAGCCATCCGCCACCGGGCCGGTTTGATCCGCCCAGGCACGCCCGCCGCTGTTGGGCACGTACACCGGCGCGTTGCCGCTGTGCTGGTAGGCCATCTGCCCGTCGAACATGTAGCTGTTCACCGGCACCTTGGGCTGGTTGACCGGCAGCTGGTGGAAGTTGGTGCCAATGCGGTTGCGTTGCGCGTCGGCGTAGGCAAAGGCGCGGCCCAGCAGCATCTTGTCCGGCGACAGGCCGATGCCCGGTACGGTGTTGCCTGGCGAAAACGCGGCCTGTTCGATCTGCGCAAAGAAGTTTTCCGGGTTGCGGTTCAAGGTCATCGTGCCGACCTTGATCAACGGGTAGTCCTTGTGTGACCAGGTTTTGGTGAGGTCAAACGGATTGAAGCGATAGTCCTTCGCTTCGGCATACGGCATCACCTGCACCGACAGATCCCACACCGGATGCTCACCGCGCTTGATCGCCTCGAACAGGTCGCGGCGGTGGAAGTCCGAGTCCTTGCCGGCCATATCTGCCGCTTCGGCGTTGTTGAAAAACGCC
>JBDTIE010000165.1:0-2003 GCA_039936515.1 Rhodanobacter sp.
CGCGTGGATCTTCCTTCTTGATGGCGCGGAACGCGGTAGGTGCGGTGAACAGCGCATTGACGCCGTATTCCGCGCATACCCGCCAGAAAGCGCCGGCGTCAGGCGTGCCCACCGGCTTGCCTTCGTAGAGGATGCTGGTGCAACCCTGCAGCAGCGGACCGTAGACGATGTACGAGTGGCCGACCACCCAGCCGATATCCGATGCGGCCCAGAATACGTCGCCCGGTTGCATGCCGTACACCGCCTCCATCGACCAGCGCAGCGCCACCGCGTGGCCGCCGTTGTCGCGCACGACGCCCTTGGGTACGCCGGTGGTGCCGGAGGTGTAGATCACGTACAGCGGGTCGGTCGCGGCCACGGGCACGCACGCCACCGGTTGCGCGGCGGCCATGGCCTGTTCCCAGTCGGTGTCGCGTCCGGCGACAAGTTGGGCCTGCAATTGCGGGCGCTGCAGGATGAGGCATGGCGTGTTTTCGGCATGGGCCAGTTGCAGCGCCTGGTCGAGCAGTGGCTTGTAGGGCACGCTGCGGCCCGGAACCAGGCCGCACGATGCCGACAGCACGACCTTGGGCTTGGCGTCGGCGATGCGCTTGGCCAGTTCCGGGGCGGCGAACCCGCCGAACACCACCGAATGCACCGCGCCGATGCGCGCGCAGGCAAGCATCGCCACCACGGCTTCGGGCACCATCGGCATGTAGATCACCACCGTGTCGCCCTTGCCGACGCCCATGTCCGTCAGTGCGCCGGCGCATTGCGCGGTCAGGTCGCGCAGTTCGCGAAAGGTGATCTTGCGCTGGGTGCCGGCGAGCGGGCTGTCGTAGACCAGCGCCAACTGCTCGGCGCGGCCTTGTTCGACATGACGGTCGACGCAGTTGTAGCAGGTGTTGAGCTCGCCACCGGTGAACCATCGATAGAACGGCTTGCGCGAATCATCGATGACCCGGTCCCAGCGTTTGCTCCAGTCGATGCCGTCGGCAATTTCAGCCCAGAACCGGGCCGGATCGGCTTGCGCCGCTGCATATGCCTTCGCGTGGTTGCCGACGTTGCTGTCCATGGTTGCCCTCGTGGCCAGGTGGGGAGTTAGCCTCTTCCCACTATGCCGCCGGTGACCGGTGCGGCAACACGCGACTTTGGTCGAATGGACGGCTGCGTGCGCTGCCACGCAAACGCGGGGCCGGGCACACCGATACCGGTTGCGATCAGCGGAACTTGATGCGCGCGACGGCGCCGTTGGCATCGGTGCGTGGGCGCATGGATACGTCCCAAGCGTAGAGTTCGCACAGCCTGCGCACGATGGCCAAGCCCAGCCCTGCGCCACTGCCGCCGACGCCTTCGCCGCGCACGCCGCGCTGAAACAGGCGTTCGGCGTCTTCGGGCTTGATGCCCGGTCCGGTGTCGATCACCTCGATGCCGTCGTCTCCCACCTCCACGCGCACGCTGCCTTCGAGCGTGTACTTGATCGCGTTGCCGATGAGGTTGGTCAGCGCCACCGCCAGCACCGATGCCGGCGCGTTGACGTTGACTGCGTTGCGCACCACCAGCTCGATGCCCAGCGGCTTGCCGCGCATCTGCGGGCGCTGGCTTTCGATGACATCAGCGGCGACCTTGGCCACCTCGGTGGTCTCCCCGCGCGTGGGGCCGCGGCGCTCGGCGCGCGAAAGCAGCAGCAGCGCCTCGATCAATTCCGTGGCCTGGCGCGATGCGCGCTCGATGCGCTTCAGCCGCTCACTCAGCTTCGGGGTGAGGTCACTGGAGCCCTGCAACAGTTCGGTGGTGCTGGCGATCACCGCCAGCGGTGTGCGCAACTCGTGGCTGACGTCGGAGTTGAACTCCCGATCGTGCTCGACCATTGCCGTCAGCCGCGCAGAATATTCATCCAGCGCGTGTGCCAGCTCGCCCACCTCGTCGTTGGCAAAATGCGGTGCCAGCGGCTCGGCCTTGCCGACCCGGCGGAAGTCGCGCAGGCGGTTGGCCAGGTCGGTCACCGGCTTGAGCACCTTGCG
>JBDTIE010000166.1:0-6102 GCA_039936515.1 Rhodanobacter sp.
GGATGTGGACCATCGCTTCAGCCCGGAGTGGTCGGCGCACGCCACCACTGACATCAACTGGCTACGCGACGCGTCGCCCACCGACCTGTGGCTCAAGCGCGCCTATCTACAGGGCGCCTTCAGCAAGGCGCTGACGTTGCGCGTAGGCGTGGCGGACATGCCGTGGACGGCTTACGCCAACCATTGGGGCGGCTACCGTTATGTCGACAACGAGCTGGCCGGCCGGCTCAAGTACGCCAACTCCACCGACTGGGGCGTGCACCTGCTGGGCGCCCTTGGCGCGCGCGGCCAGTGGCAGTACGCCACCGCCGTGGTCAGCGGATCGAGCTTCAAGCGTCCGCGAACCGGCGACAGTGCAGATGTGGAAATGCGCCTGGGCTGGCAACCCACGACGCATACGGTGCTGGCCGTGGGTGGCTACCGCGGCAAGCGCGCGCTGGACGGCGGCGAGCATGTGGCCGTGCACACCGCGCAACGCTGGAACGCCATGGCGGCCTACGCTGACTCGCGATTCCGGCTCGGCGCGCAGTACTTCCGCGCCAGCAACTGGAACCAGGTGCGTTCGCCGCGCGCCGACGCCGCGCGTGGCTGGTCGGCGTGGGCCAGCATGCAGTTGGCGCCGCAATGGTCGGTGCTGGCCCGCCACGATGATGCACATCTCAGTGTCCAGCTTGATCCGTTGCGGCGTGATCGTTACAACAGCCTGGGGCTGGAGTACCGCTGCAGCCGCAGCCTGCAACTGGCGATCGTGGCCAAGCGCGAGCGCCTCGCCAATCACGTCGGCGTGGTGACCGGGACGAATGAGCTTGGCGTGTGGACGCAGATCGCCTTCTGATCCGTCGCGCCGCGCGGCCACGCACGCTACGGCACAATGGCGCGCTGTCGATGCGGGAATCTCCATGACTTTTGTCTTGCTCAGCGTGATCTGCAGCGTGCTGGTATCGGTGTTGCTCAAGCTCGCGCACCGGCAGACGGTGGACGTCGGTCAGGCCATTGCCTGGAATTACGTGGTGACCAGCGCGCTCACCGCGTTGCTGCTGCGCCCGTCACTGGACAGCTTGCGCACTCCGGCTGCGCCCTGGCTGGCACTGGTGGTTCTGGGCGTCCTGCTGCCGACGATCTTCCTGGTGTTGGCCGCGTCGGTGCGGCATGCCGGCATCGTGCGCAGCGATGCGGCGCAGCGTTTGTCGTTGCTGCTGTCGTTGCTGGCCGCCTTCATCGTGTTTGGCGAGCAGTTGACGATCATGAAAGCCGTCGGCCTGGTGCTCGGCCTCGCTGCGTTGGCGGCGATGGTCTGGCAGCGGCGAGTTGAGCCGGCGGCCACCGCGGTCGCCTCGCAGCGCCACGGGCGCTGGTTGTATCCGCTGCTGGTGTTTGCCGGCTTTGGCGTGATCGACATCTTGTTCAAGCAGGTCGCGCGTTCCGGCGTGCCGCTGGGCGCCTCGCTGCAGGCGATGTTTGCGCTGGCGCTGGTCGTGGCCTTTGCCTTGCAACTGGCGCGGCGTGTGCGCGGCACGATGCGCTTCACCGCGCGAAGCGCGCTTGGCGGTGCGCTGCTGGGGCTGTTCAACTTCGGCAACATCCTGTTTTACCTGCGTGGTCACCAGGCGTTGCCAGCGAGTCCGGCGTTGGTCTTCACCAGCATGAACATCGGCGTGGTGGCGCTGGGCGCGATGGTTGGCGTGCTGGTGTTTCGCGAGCGCCTGAGCGTGACGAACTTTGCCGGCGTGGTGCTTGCCGCGCTGGCCATCGCGGTGATCGCCGCCGGCTGAGGGCCTGACCAGCCCGGCTCGCGCAGGCGGCGGCACGCGGCGCTGCGTGATGCGCTTTGCTCGCCGAGGTCGCAGGAAACTGCGCGGGATGCGCGCCTGCGCCACGGTTCGGGTTATGTCACGCTGCGCGGCACATTGGTGCGCGGCGGCGGTTTGCCGTGGGGATTTCATTGTCGATGTCTATTCGAGGGCAGTGTATGCATGGGATGCGAGCGGTGGACCACGGCCACGGCCGGTGGCGCTTTGCCGGGGCACGACTGGCGTGCGTGGCGGGATTGGTCCTGGCGGCGGTTGGCTCGGTCCGCGCGGCCAGTCTGGATCCGGCGCTGTTGCCGAAAATCCAGGCAGCCACCTTCGAGGTGGTGCAGGCCAAGCCAGTGGACGACCCGCTGACCTATGAGCGGCCGCTGCCGCTGGATGTGCTGCCGTACCAGCAGCGCACCGACAAGTACCACTCGATCGGCACCGCATTCGCGCTTGGCAACAATCGCTTTGTCACCGCCGGGCATGTGTTGCTGGCCGGCGTCGGCAGCCTGTGGGGCGCCCCGGAATTGCGCGATGCAGACGGCAAGGTGTACCCCATTGGCAAGATCGAGAAGTTTTCGTTGCGCAAGGACTTCGTGGTGTTCTCGCTGGCCACGCCGATGCCGACCGCCGTGGCGCTGGCCATCGACAGCAAGCCGGCACTGAACCAGGTGGTCTATACCGTTGGCAATGCGCTGGGTACCGGCGTGGTGATCCGCGACGGCCTGTACACCTCCAACACGCCCGAGGAGCAGGACGGCAGCTGGCGCTGGATGCGTTTTTCGGCGGCCGCCTCACCAGGCAACAGCGGTGGCCCGTTGCTGGACAAGGACGGCAAGCTCATCGGCGTGGTGCTGATGAAATCGCCCAACGAAAACCTCAACTACGCGCTGCCGATCAGCGAAGTACTCGGCGCACCCGATGACGTGGCCGAGCTTGACCAGCGCATGCCCTATCAGTTCGACGTATTCGACAGCACGCTCAGCAATGTCTTCAAGGCCCAGTTCGCCTTGCCCAAAAGCTTTGCCGACTTCAGCGCGACGTACCAGAAACTGCTTGACGCCTGGCTGGACAGCCAGCTGCAGGCGTTGCTGGCCAAGGAGCCGGACAAGCTGTTTCCGCGGGGCGCCGGCTCCAGCAAGCTGTTGCACAGCCCAGCCGTGCTGCGCGAATTCCCCGCAATGATCGTGCGCAACAGCGCTGGCGAGTGGGGCTTGTCCGGCCGTAGCGGCGGCAAGATCACCTTGCCCGACAACGGCTACGTGGAACCGGGCATCGCCGCCGGACGCAACCTGCTGTTCCACGTGCGCAAGCCCGACAGCGTCAGCGCCGCCGAGCTTTACGGCAAACCCGACGCGCTGATGGACGCGCTGCTGAAAGTCGGCTTCCTGAAGCGGCCGGTGGGCTCGGAGCAGGTACTGATCACGTCGCTGGGCAAGCCGCTGCAGGACACCGTGCACACCGACGCATGGCAACGGCGCTGGCAGGTGCGGGTATGGGCCTTGCCCTTCATCAACGGCAAGGTCGTGACCTTTTCGTTGCCCGTGCCGGACGGCTACGTGACGTTGATGCGCATCATGCCGGCCAGTCAGGCACACGATTACCTGATCAACATGCGCGCGATGACGGACTTCATCTTCGTCACCTACAGCGGCACGCTCGCGCAGTGGCAGGATTATCTGCGGCAGACGCCGCTGCTGCCCGCCGCGTTTGCCGACATCCACCTGGATATCGCTTACGACCAACATTTTCGCTACAGCTCCAGGCGCGTGGCTTTTGGCTTTACCCCGCAGTTGCAGAAGATCACCGCCGACAGCGTGCTGCAGTTGGGTTTTGACTTCTTCCTGGACCATGACCGACCGGTGTGGGACGTGGCCGACGTGCGCGTATGGAAGACCAGGTCCGCCAACGACTCGTGGATCAACATCGAACGCGTCGTGGCACCGGCGAAGGATCTGGGTGACGACCTGCAGGCGCACTGGTTGCAGGTAGCGCAACGTCAGCATCCGTTCGATGCGGTGGCGCGCCTGGACAACGACGTGATGAAGATCACCGCCGTGGTTGCTGCGCCCGCGCCTGAGGCCTCGCCGGCGTTCCTTTACACTGTCTTTTATGGCGTCAAAGGCAGTCAGTCGTTGTCGACCATGAAAACCAGGCTTGAGCTGTTGACGAAGGATCTGCGCGTGCTGGAGCGCTGACCCGCTGCCAAGGCTGGTTGCGGTCAAGGCGTGACGCCGCCGGCGCCAGCAGCGGACATCTACGCAGAACCGGAGAGGCAAGTGGGTCAGCCATGCCCTTGACGCAGGACCGTGACGCCGTGGCGGGCGCAGCCACGCGATGGCTGAGGATGGCGGATGGCCAGCAGCTGTATGTGCGCGACTGGCCGCAAGCGCAGGCACGCGAGGCGGTGCTGTTCGTGCACGGCCTGGGCGAGCACAGCGGTCGCTACGCGCGCCTGGCGCGTTGGTTCAACCAGCGCAGCTACGCGGTGCGCAGCTACGACCAGCGTGGCCACGGCCAATCGCCCGGCCAGCGCGGTGCGCTGCGTCGCGGCGATGACCTGCTGCAGGATCTGGCCGCGGTGTACGGCGATTTTGCCGGCGCGCTGCCGCGCCCGCCGCTGCTGCTGGGACACAGCATGGGCGGGCTGGTTGCGCTGCGCGCGGTACTGGACGGTCGCATCGTGCCGCCGGCGCTGGTGCTGTCTTCGCCGGCGCTGCGCAGTCGCGAGCGGCCGTGGCTGATCGCGCTGGCGCGGGGCCTGACGCGCATCGCCCCACGCCTGCCATTGCGCAACCGGCTGCGGGCGTCAGGCATTTCGCATGATTCGCAAATCGTGACCGACTACCTCAACGACCCGCTGCGGACCGGCTGGATCACGCCGCGCCTGGCCGACGTCATCTTTCGCGCCGGTGCTTCGTGCATTGCCGACGCCGGGCAGCTGGCGCTGCCGACGTTGTTGCTGGTGGCCGAGAGTGACCGCCTGGTCGATCCGTCCGGCAGCCGCGAATTCGCGCGCCGTGCTGCTGCCGGCGGACAGCTGACCACGCGGTTTTTTTCCATGCTCTACCACGAGCTGCTCAACGAGGCCGAGCCATGGCGCGCGCAGGTGTTCCTGCAACTGGCGGACTGGCTGAATCGGCAGGATGCCATCGCGTCTGATCGAATGACATGAATCCAGCGCAGCGTCTGCCCTGACGTGCGTCTGACGCTGGCATCGCGCTTTGCCATCCTGCGGTAATAATGTCGGCTCCACCAGGAGAGCACCATGTCCCGTCTCTGCGTCGCGCCCATCGCGCGGACTCGCCTGCGCGGCGCGATCTTCGTCCTGCTCGCCAGCGTGCTGCTGGCGGCGTGCAATCGCAACCAGGGCGACAAGCCGGCACTGCAGGGCACCCCGGCTGGCAATGCATCGGTCACCGCACCGGCCAACCAGGCGTTTGCGCTGGTTTCGGCCAGTGCCGACACGCGTGATTCGCGCGCGGCACTGGTACTGCGCTTCAACCGCACGCTGGCCGCGGCGCAAACGTTCGACAAGCTGTTGGCGGTCACCGGCCCCAACGGTGAGGTCGTCGAGGGCAGCTGGAGCCTCGACGATGACGGCACGACGTTGCGCTTTCCGTTCGTGCAGGCCGATACCCGCTACGCGGTGCAGGTGCGTGCGGGCATGCTCGCTGCGGACGGCCATACGCTGGGGCACGACAGCAAGCACGATGTGTATTCGGGCAACTTGCCCAGCGCGGTGGCTTTCGCCTCGCATGGCAGCGTGCTTCCCGCGCGCGGCACGCGCGGTCTGCCACTGGTGTCGGTCAACGTGCAAGACGCCGACGTGGAGTTTTTTCGCGTGCACGCCGACGCGCTCACCGACCTGTTCTGCGCCTATCCGCGCAATGGCCAGCGCAGCAGCTATGACCTCGACCACGAGGTGAACTCCTACAACACCTGCAACAGCAAGGCCGGCAAGTCGGCGCAGCGCAACAAGCGGCCGCTGACGGAGATTGCCGATTCGGTCTACGCCAACCACTACACGCTCGGCGGCGAGCCCAACGAGCGCACTGTCACCTACCTGCCGGTGCAGCACATCAAGCAGTTGGCCGAGCCGGGCGTGTACGTGGCAGTGGTCAAGGCCGGCGGCACGTTCAAGGGCGAGTACGACACCGCGACGTTTTTCGTCAGTGACCTGGGTCTGCATTTGCGCGTGTATCGCGACAACGCGCTGCTGCATGTCGCCTCGTTGCGCGACGGCACGCCGGTCAGCGGCGTGGCGGTAGAGATCCGTGACGGCGAAGGCCGCAGCAAGCTCAAG
>JBDTIE010000167.1:0-5598 GCA_039936515.1 Rhodanobacter sp.
ACGGCAGGATGAACAACGCCGGCGCGAGGTTGGTGTACAGCCCCACCGAATGGTCGCCCAATCCCATGTGGAAGGCCATCAGCATCACCAGCGCATTACGAAAGGCGTTGTCGTTGAACGCGCCCAGAGCCTGCGTGGCGAAGAATGGCGCGAACCGGCGCGTGGCCAGCAATCGAAATTGATTCATGAACGCCCCGGGAGGATGGCGCGGCCAACCCACATCCCAGCACGCGCAGGCCCGGCCACCGACACAAAATAGCAAGTGGCGACGCCCAGTGCGGATTTTGCTGAATGGCGGGCGACGAGATACAGAATGCATGTTCACCTGCAGCCAATTCGAGCGCAAAATGTTGCGCCCCTCCGCGACGGTTGCGCGCCTCCGGTTTTCCTACTTTTCCCGGCCCCCATCATGAACGCACAGTCCTCAGACCTCGAATCACCGACGGCGACCTTCGCCGATCGCATTGCGCTGCTCATCAAGCGCGTCGGCAGCGCCACCCAGATTGCCCGCATGTGCGGCTTCTCCGAAGGCGTCGTGCGCAGTTGGCGCGACGGCAACACCGACCCGTCGCGCGCGCGCTGCATCACCCTGGCGCGCACCTTGGGCATCTCGCTGGTATGGCTGGTAGCCGGCGAAGGCGGCATGCAGGTTGATCCAACGATCAGCACGCACGACGAGCAACGCACTACCGAGACCACCGCGCCCGACATTGTCGGTCCGCGCCTGGTGTACAGCGGCGCGTCGGCACCGCTCGATGCCGGCGTGGACAGCGCCCGTCTGGCTGCCGCCATGCGTCTGCTGCAATCGGAACTGGAGTTGTCCGGCACCGCCCTGAACCTGGCCGACAACATGGCCATGCTGGCCGAGTTGTACGAGATCATCGGGCCGGCCGGAGCCCACGCCGATGCCGGCGCGATGGTGGCGTTCAACCAGCGTCTGTCGCAACGTATCCAGCAGACACGACACAACGTCTGAGCCGACGAAGGCGTGTCGCCACGCCTTCGATCAAAGCCGCTTGCAGCCAGGCCGCCTACAGCAAGGCGATATCGGCCACGGTGGCAAACTGCGATTTCAGTTGCGCCAGCAGCGCCAGGCGGTTGCCGCGCACGGCTGGATCGTCGGCGTTGACCATGACGTTTTCGAAGAAGCTGTCTACCGGTGTCTGCAGCTGCGCCAGCCGTTCCAGCACGATGATGTAGTCGGCGCGACTGAGCGCCGCGGCAGTGTCCGCGTGCGCGCTGGTCAGCGCCGCGGCCAGGTCGCGTTCGGCATCGGCCTGGAATAGCGCCGGATCGACCACACGTGGTGCGCTGGCGCCGGACGCATCGGCTTCCTTGCGCAGGATATTGGCCACGCGCTTGTTGGCCGCAGCCAGGTTCATCGCCTCGGGCAGCCGGCCAAAGGCGGCGACGGCGCGCAGGCGGCGGTCAAAATCTGCCAAGCTGTCCGGCTGCACGGCCAGCACCGACTCAAACTGCGCGTTGTCGAACCCCTGCTCCGCGTAGTAACCACGCATGCGCTCGAGCACAAATGCATGCAGCTCGTCGAGCAGGATCGCGCGGCGCTCGGCGATGTTGAGCGCCGGACGCGAGCCATCCTTGGCTGGCTTGAGGCCGGCGACCAGCGCCGCGTCCGGCAACAGCTCCAGCGCTTCGATGAGGATCGCGCGCAGGTCGATGTCCAGCCGCGCCTCGATCAGCGTGCGCGCCAAACCCAACGCGGCGCGGCGCAACGCAAACGGATCCTTGCTGCCGCTGGGCTTCATGCCCACGGCGAAGATGCCGGCGAGCGTGTCCAGCCGGTCGGCCACGGACAGCACCTGCCCCAGCGCATCCGGAGCAATGGCGTCGCCGCCGAAACGCGGCATGTAATAGTTGTCCAGTGCCATCGCCACGGCCGGCGATTCGCCCTGGTGCGCGGCGTAGTAGCGGCCCATGACTCCCTGCAGGCTGGGAAATTCGCCAACCATGCGCGTCATCAGATCGCACTTGCACAGGCTCGCCGCGTGCGTGGCTTCACCGGCATCGACGCCGACGCGGTTGGCGATGATGCGCGCCAGCTCCGCAACGCGGCAGCTCTTGTCCCACAGCGTGCCCAGCGCCTGCTGGTAGACGACTTCCTTGAGTTGCTCCTGATACTGCGCCAGCGGCGTTTTCAGGTCCGCATCCCAGAAGAACCTGGCGTCGGCAAAGCGCGGGCGGATCACGCGCTCGTAACCCTTGCGGATCTCGGCCGGCTGCTTGCTGTCGATGTTGGCGATGCCGATGAACTGCTCGGTGAGCTTGCCCTGCGCATCGAACACCGGGATGAATTTCTGGTTGGCGACCATCGTCGTCACCAGCGCCTCCGGCGGCACCGCGAGGAAGTCGCGATCGAACGTGCAGGCAATGGCTGCCGGCCACTCGGTCAGGTTGGCCAGCTCATCCAGCAACGGGTCGTCCAGCCGCGGCACGCCGTCGATGGCGGCGGCCACGGTCGCCACCTCGGCGCGGATGCGCTCGCGACGCTCCAGTGGATCGGCCAGCACCTTTGCTGCGCGCATGGCGTCCAGCCAGCCGTCGGCATCGGCCACGTGCACCAGCTGCGGATGCATGAAGCGGTGCCCGCGCGACTTGCGCCCGCTGCGCAGACCAAGCACCTGGCCGTCAATGATGGCGTCGCCGTGCAACATCACCAGCCAGTGCACCGGACGCACGAAGCTGTGCTCATGTTCACCCCAACGCATGGGCCGCAGAATGGGCAAGTCCTTGAGCGCGCTTTCCACGATGCCCGGCAACAGCGCCGCCAGCGTCTGTCCGGCATGCACGCTGCGCGAGACGAACCACGCACCCTTGTCGGTTTCGAGCTTTTCCAACTGCGCCACTTCCACGCCGCAGGACTGGGCAAAGCCCAGCAACGCCCGTGTCGGCTGGCCCTCGGCGTCCAACGCGGCAGACAGCGCAGGGCCACGGCGCTCGACGGTTTGCTCGCCTTGCTTGAACGCCACCTCGGGAATGTGCATGGCAAGCCGGCGCGGCGAGGCGTAGGCGTGCGCGGCACCAAACGCGCCTTCGATCCCGGCCTTGGCCAGGCCGTCGCAGACGCCGCGCAGAAACGCATCGGACAGTTCGTCCAGCGCGCGCGGCGGCAACTCCTCGGTGCCCAGCTCGATGAGCAGCGGCTTGTGCTCAGCCATGTGCCTGCTCCTTGTCCATCTTCAGCCCGGGGAAGCCGAGCTTTTCGCGCTGGGCGACATAGGTTTCGGCCACCGCACGTGACAGCGTGCGCACGCGCAGCATGTAGCGCTGGCGCTCGGTGACGCTGATGGCGCGTCGCGCATCGAGCAGGTTGAAGGTATGGCTGGCCTTCATCACCTGCTCGTACGCCGGCAGCGGCAAGTTGACCGCCACCAGTTCCCTGGCGGTGTCCTCGCATACGTCGAACCAGTGGCGCAGCTCGACCACGTTGGCATGCTCGAAATTGTAGGTGCTCTGCTCCACCTCGTTCTGGTGAAACACGTCGCCGTAGGTCACCACCCCGCGTGGGCCGTCCGTCCACACCAGGTCGTAGACGTTGTCCACGTTTTGCAGGTACATCGCCAGGCGCTCCAGACCGTAGGTGATCTCGCCGGTCACCGGTCGACATTCCAGGCCGCCGGCCTGCTGGAAATAGGTGAACTGGCTGACCTCCATGCCGTTCAACCACACTTCCCAGCCCAGACCCCACGCGCCCAGCGTCGGCGACTCCCAGTTGTCCTCGACAAAACGCAGGTCGTGCACCAGCGGATCCAGCCCCAGCTCCTTGAGCGATCCGATGTACAGCTCCTGGATGTCCTCGGGGTTGGGCTTGAGCACCACCTGATATTGGTAGTAATGCTGCAGGCGGTTGGGGTTGTCGCCGTAGCGGCCGTCTGTTGGCCGCCGCGAAGGCTGCACGTAGGCCGCGGCCCACGGCTCCGGGCCCAGCGCGCGCAGGAAGGTGGCCGGATGGAACGTGCCGGCGCCGACCTCGGTATCCAGCGGCTGCAGCAGCACGCAACCCTGCGCCGCCCAGTAGCTGTTGAGGGTCTGGATGACGTCTTGGAAAGTGCGCGCGGCCATGGTTTCCCTGAGCCAAAGCTAAAGCGCGTTAGTATAACGCCGGCATGCTTCGCACCTGTGGGGCAACGCGCGCGGGCTGACGAGGAACCATCGGCATGGCGGCATCGGCACAAATCGCAACGCTGCTGGGCAGCCGCGGCCGCCTGCAACTGGACGAGGTGCTGGCGGCGCTGGTGGTGGACGGTCTGCTCGCCGGTGATGACGCCAAGCGCGTGCGCGTGGGCGCACGCGACGGCCGCAGCACGGTGGAGTTGCACCCGCTGGTGCTGATCGCCAACGCCAAGCTCATCAACCAGCGTGACAGCGGGCGACCGCTCAGCCTGGAGGCGTTGACCGAATGGCTGGCTGGCCACGCCGCCCTGCCTTACCTCAAGATCGACCCGATGAAGATCAACGCCGCCGCGGTGACGCAGGTGGTGAGCCATGCGTACGCACAACGGCACCGCATCCTGCCCATTGCCGCCGCGCCCGGTCAGGTGACCTTTGCCACCAGCGAGCCATTCGACGAAGCCTGGGCCGCCGACCTGGCGCAGATGTTGCGCCGCGACGTGCATCGGGTGGTGGCCAGTCCGCTGGACATCAACCGCTATCTGCAGGAGTTCTACGGCGTCCAGCGTTCCATCCAGCTGGCGCAGGACGCCAAGGGCAGCGGCAGCGACGTGTCCGCGGCCATCCTCAACTTCGAGCAGTTGGTGGAGCTGGGCAAGGCCGGCGAGGTCGGTGCAGACGACCGCCACGTCGTGCATATCGTCGACTGGTTGCTGCAGTACGCCTTCGAGCAACGCGCCTCGGACATCCACCTGGAACCGCGACGGGAGACCGGGCAGATCCGCTTTCGAATCGACGGCATCATGCACAAGGTGTTCGAACTGCCCTCGCCGGTGATGACCGCGGTGACCGCGCGCATCAAGATCCTTGCGCGCATGGACGTGGCCGAAAAACGCCGGCCTCAGGACGGACGCATCAAGACCCGCTCGGCCAGCGGCCGCGAGGTGGAGCTGCGCATCTCCAACATGCCCACGGCCTTTGGCGAAAAGGTGGTGATGCGCATCTTCGACCCGGATCTGGTGGTCAAGGATTTTGCCCAGCTCGGCTTTTCGCCCAGCGAGGGCGAGCACTGGCGCAGCATGGTCGAGCGCCCGCATGGCATTGTCCTGGTCACCGGCCCCACCGGCTCGGGCAAGACCACCACGCTGTATTCCACCCTGAAACATCTGGCCACGCCGGAGCTCAACGTGTGCACGGTGGAAGACCCGATCGAAATGGTCTCGCCGGAGTTCAACCAGATGCAGGTACACGCGGCGATCGACCTGGATTTCGCCATGGGCGTGCGCACGCTGCTGCGGCAGGACCCGGACATCATCATGGTCGGCGAAATCCGCGACCTGGAGACCGCGCAGATGGCGGTGCAGGCTTCGCTGACCGGTCATCTGGTGCTGTCGACGCTGCACACCAACGACGCGCCCAGCGCGGTCACCCGCCTGCTCGACCTGGGCGTGCCGCATTACCTCATCCAGT
>JBDTIE010000168.1:0-7135 GCA_039936515.1 Rhodanobacter sp.
ATCTAGTGCAACCACGTTGTGCAGGCGTCATGGGCGCATGGCATAATCGATAATCTTTTATCGGCCGTTCAGCTTAAATGGCTGGCTGTGCCACAACTTGCGAGACAAACTGATGAGTTTTCTTACCTCCCCCATAATCGCACAGGCTGCCGCTGCGCAGTCCTCCGGCGGTGGCATGTCGATGATCATCATGATGGTGGTGCTGTTTGGCCTGATGTACTTCATGATGATCCGCCCGCAAATGAAGCGGCAGAAGGAACACCGCGCCATGGTCGCGGCCCTTGCGCGCGGTGACGAGGTCGTCACCACCGGCGGCATTGCCGGACGCGTGGAGGAGGTCGGGGAGACCTTCATGACCGTGGAAATCGCCGCCAACGTCAAGGTCAAGGTACAGAAGGGCTCGGTGCAGCAGGTGCTGCCCAAGGGTTCGCTCAAGTCCGTCTGATCGGCGCATGACGCCTGGCGGCATCGGCGCGGCGCTTTTCTCCTGCAGATTCCTGTCGCGGCACCGCGCTGCGGCTTTCACGGGTCCAACGTATGAATGATTTTCCCCGCTGGCGGTATTGGCTGGTCGCCGTGGTCATGTTGTTCGGCGTGATATACGCACTGCCCAATGCGTTCCTGGCCATTCCTGGCGTGCAGGTCACCGCCAACCGCACCGCGCCGCCAATCGACGCGACGTTGCGGCAAAAGGCGATCGACGCGCTGGCCGCCGCCAAGCTGGTGCCCGGTGAGGTGACGTTGGACGGCGACCATTTGCTGGCCACCTTCGCCAATGCCGACGCGCAGAAGCTCGGCGCCGATACCATCCAGGCGGCATTCGGCGACGGCTATACCGTGGCGTTCAAACCCAAGTCCACCGTACCGCGCTGGCTGCAGATGATCGGCGCCAAGGCCATGCCGCTGGGCCTGGACCTGCAGGGCGGCGTGCACTTCCTGATGCAAGTGGACCAGAACGACGCCATCGACAAGCAGGAAAACAGCTACGCCGATGACGTGCGCAGCATCCTGCGGCAGAAAAACGTCCGCTACGAATCGGTCACCCGCAGGTCCGGAGCGGGCAAGGGCATTACCGTGATCCTGCGCAATGCCGAGGATCGCAGCAAGGCCAGCGACATCATCGGCAACGAATACCCTGACCTCAATCTGGCCAATGGCCCGAGCACCGGCGACCGCTTTGTGCTCAACGTCGTGATCAAGCCGGAAAAGCTGCGCGACATGTCGCTCAACGCGATCAAGCAGAACCTTGGCACGCTGCGCAACCGCATCAACGCTCTGGGCGTGTCCGAGCCATTGATCCAGCAGCAGGGCGACAGCCACATCGTGGTGGAGCTGGCCGGTGTGCAGGATCCGGCCGAGGCCAAGAAACTGATCGGCGCCACTGCCACCTTGCAGTACCGCGCTGGGATCGGCCAGGCCGGTGACGCGGCCGCCGTGGAAGCTGCGCGCACCGGCAACATCCCGCCCGACGCCAATTTGTATTACATGCGCGACACGCATCAGCCGGTACTGGTCAGCAAACGCATCATCGTCACCGGCAACGAACTGGTGGACGCATCCTCGGGCATCGACCAGCAAAGCGGGACTCCCAAGGTGGACGTGACGCTGAACGCCGCCGGCGCCAAGCGCATGGGCGATTTCACCAATGCCAACGTCGGCAAGCCGATGGCCGTGGTCTACGTCGAGCGCATCGTCGAGACCAAGATCATCGACGGCAAGGATGTGAAGGTACCCAAGATCACCGAAAGCGTGATCAACGACGCCTCCATCGCCAGCCCCTTCAGCAAGCAGTTTCAGACGACCGGCCTGGGCAGCCCGAAGGAAGCCTCCGACCTGGCTCTGCTGCTCAAGGGTGGCTCGCTGGCAGCGCCCATGGACATTGTCGAGGAGCGGGTGATCGGTCCGAGCCTGGGTCAGGACAACATCGAAAAGGGCCTGAAGGCGGTGCTGCTGGGCCTGGCGCTGGTGCTCGGCGCGGCGGCGGTCTACTACAAGTTGTTCGGGCTGGTGGCCGACATTGCGCTGTTCTTCAACCTGGTGATCCTGGTGGCGGTGATGTCGCTGATCGGCGTGACGCTGACCATGCCTGGTATCGCCGGCATCGTGCTGACCCTGGGCATGGCCATCGACGCCAACGTGCTGATCTGCGAACGCGTGCGCGAGGAATTGCGCAACGGCTGCAGCCCGCATGCCGCGATCCGCGCCGGCTACGAGAAGGCCTGGTCCACCATTCTGGATGCCAACGTCACCCACCTCATCGCCGCGCTGGCGTTGACCACCATGGGTACCGGCGCGATCAAGGGCTTCGGCGTGACGCTGCTGATCGGTATCCTCACTTCGTTGTTCACTTCGGTGACGCTGACGCATGCATTCACCGCGGCGATCCACGGCCACCGCAAGCTGAAGACGCTGTCGGTTTAAGGAATCTCCATGGAAATCTTCAACCACAACAGCAACATCAACTTCCTGGGCATGCGCAACTACAGCATCGCCGTGGCGATCCTGCTGGTGATCGCATCGGTGGCGCTGATTGCCGTGCGCGGCCTCAACTACGGGCTGGATTTCACCGGCGGCGTGTCGCTGGTGGTCGACTACCAGCAGCCGGTGCAGGTGGCCGACGTGCGTGCGGCGCTGGCCAAGGGCGGGATGGATCGCGCGGTCGTGCAGGCGCTCGGTGGCACGCGCGAGGTATCGATCCGCATGCAGCCCAAGGACGATCCGGCTGCGCTGCAGAGCGCCGACGGCAAGGTCAACCTGGACCGCATTGCCGCGGATGTCACCAGCACGCTGCAGGCGGCGCGCCCGGATGCCAGGTTGAAGAGTCGCGACTATGTCGGCTCGGAGGTCGGCGCGGAGTTGCGCACCGACGGTACGATCGCCGCGATCTTCGTGATCTTCGGCATCGTGGCGTACCTGTGGATCCGTTTTGAGCGTCGCTTTGCGATCGCAGCGGTAGCCACCGAGATCCACGACGTGCTGGTGACCCTGGGGGTCATTGCACTGGTGCAACGCGAGTTCGACATGACCGTGCTGGCTTCGGTGCTGGCGGTGATCGGTTACTCAATCAACGACAAGGTGGTGGTGTTCGACCGCATCCGCGAGCTGTTCCGCCTGGCACGCAAGGCCGAGCCGGAGGAGATCCTCAACCGCGCGATCAACAACACCTTGTCGCGCACGATCATCACCTCGTTGTTCACCGGCATTGCGATGGCCGCGCTGTATTTCATCGGTGGCCCGGTGGTTCATGGGTTCGCCATCACCATGCTGATCGGCATCGTGGTCGGTACCTTGTCCTCGATCTTCGTCGCCAGCCCGATCCTGCTGTGGCTGGGTGTGTCCAAGAAGGACCTGATGCCGGTGACCAAGGACAACCCGGAGTTGGCGCGCCGGCCGTAAGCAATCCATCCGGCTTCGCCCAGGGCGGCTTGGTGAAAACCAGGCCGTTTTTTTTGGCGCATGCGACCGGCAAATTCCGGTTCAACTTCGGCCGATCTCTGCCGTTACAGCAACATGACGGGGCGCAAAGCCCATTTGCAGGCGCGCCCATGCTGGTCCTGATTGGCTCATTGATCGTTGTGATTTCCGTGTTCGGTGGCTACGTGCTTTCGCACGGCCATCTGCTGGCCTTGTGGCAGCCGTATGAGCTGATGATCATAGGTGGTGCCTCGTTGGGTGCGTTCGTTGTTGCGAACCCGCTGAAGGTGGTCAAGCAGGCCGGGCGGGAGATAACCGGGCTCTTCAAGCCGGCGCGTTATCAGCGGGCGGAGTATGTCGACCTGCTTTCGATGATGTACGACATCTTCGGCGTGATTCGCAAGGAGGGTGTGCTCGGGCTGGAGTCGCACATCGAGGACCCGCAATCGAGCAGCGTGTTTTGCAACTATCCGAAGTTGCAGGCTGATCATCACCTTATCGAGTTCATCACCGACTGTCTGCGACTGATCGTGGGCGGCAGCATGAACCCGATGGAGCTAGAGCAACTCCTTGAGCTGGAACTGGAGACCCACGAACAAAATGCCGAGGCGCCAGCCGCCGCGGTGACCAAGATGGCTGACGGACTGCCGGGTTTCGGTATTGTCGCGGCCGTGCTGGGCATCGTGACCACGATGTCGCAGTTGGGTGGTGACACCTCGAAAATCGGCGAACACATTGCCGGTGCGCTGGTGGGGACGTTCCTGGGCATCCTGTTGTGCTATGGCTTCGTCGGTCCGCTTGCGGCGGCGATGGAGAGTCGGGCGCGCGATGGCGGGCGACCATTCGAGTGCGTCAAGATCGGCCTGCTGGCCAGTCTTCGCGGCTACAACCCGAAGGTGGCGGTGGAGTTTGCGCGCAAGGCATTGGCGGCTGACACGCGACCGAGCTTCCTGGACCTGGAGGAGCATCTCAACGGCGCGCATACCGGCGCGACGAAATGAGCGAGCAGGGCCTTCCACCGATCATCGTCGTGCGCCGCGGCAAGCGCGGGAAGCACCCGTACCACGGCGGCTCGTGGAAAGTGGCGTATGCCGATTTCGTCACCGCCATGATGGCGTTCTTTTTGGTGATGTGGCTGTTGGGCGTTGCCACGCACGAGCAGCGTGCGGCGGTATCCGAATATTTCAACAATCCGAGCATGACCCCGGGCAGCGCGACCATGGCGCCACCGGGCAAGATGGGCCCCGGTGGCGCAAGCGACAGTGCGATCAAGCTTGGCGGTGCCATGGACATGTCGCATGGACCGGGCCGGGACAAGCATGGCTCCAACAAGGGCCAGGTGAACAAGGACAATCACGCCGCCGCGAACGCGCGCGATGTGGCGGCCGCGGAGAAGGCATTGCGTCAGCGCGACCTGGCACAGCTCAAGCAGCTCAAGCAGGACCTGCAGTCGGCGATCGAGAAAAGCCAGGCGCTGGCGCCGTTCAAGGATCAACTGTTGCTTGATATCACCCCGGAAGGCCTGCGCATCCAGATCGTCGACAAGTTGAACCGGCCGATGTTTGACGTTGGTCGTGCGCAACTGAAGTCCTATACGGTGCAGATCCTGCGTGACTTGGGCAGCTTCATCAATCGCGTGCCCAACGAAATCAGCATTTCCGGACACACCGATGACGCGCCGTACAGTTCGAAGCATGACTACAGCAACTGGGAGCTGTCCGCCGACCGCGCCAATGCCGCGCGACGAGCCTTGCTTGCCGGTGGATTGCATGCCGACAAGGTCGCCATCGTCACCGGCCTGGCTGCCGCCGTGCCTTTGGACAAGGCGCACCCGGGCGATCCGGTGAATCGGAGGATCAGCATTCTGGTGATGACCAAGGAAGCTGAACGCGCCGCGCTGTCACGCGATATGTCGGTGGACGATCTGAATACCGGTCGTACCGATGGCATACACGTGGTGACCCAAGCGAAGCCGGCGCCAAGCGCACGCCCCGTGGATGCGGGTGCCGGTGCCGGGGCGATGGCGCTGGCGGTGCAGACGCCGCGCTGATTCAGTCCGGCCGGTGTCCGGGATCGATCCGGCGCAAGCTGGCATCCAGGGTTTGCCACCGTTCGGGAGTGCCCACGTCCATCCAGGTCCCGGTGTGGTGCGCGCCCGTCACCGCATCGCGCGTCATCGCCGCACACAGCAACGGAGCCAGCTTGAAACGCGGCGGCATTTGCGCGGCGGCGCGGTCGGCGACGAGGTCTTTCCAGTCGAGCAATACCGTCGGGCGGTAAAGGCCGATGCCGCTGAAAGTCAGTTTCGGCGTGCCGGTGGCGTGCAGCAGGCCGTGGCTGTCCAGTGCAAAGTCGCCCTCGGGATGATGGTCCGGATTGTCCACCACCAGCAGATGCGCAACGCCACGCGGCTCGGCCGGCAAGGTGCTCAGCTCGACGTCACACCAGATGTCGCCGTTGATGGCCAAAAAGGTTTCGCCGCCAAGCAGTGGCAACGCGTTGAGCATGCCACCGCCGGTCTCCAGTGGCGTGTCACCTTCATACAGATAATCGATATGCACACTCCAGCGAGCGCCGTCGCCGAGTTCGGCCCGGAATTGATCGGCGAGGTGCGAGGTGTTGATCACGACGTGGCGCCATCCGGCTGCGGCGAGTCTCTCCAGGTGCCACACGATGAGCGACTTGCCACCCACGCTCAGTAGCGGCTTGGGCGTGCGGTCGGTCAGCGGCCGCATGCGTTCGCCGCGGCCGGCGGCGAAGATCAGAGCGTGTTTCATGCCGGCATGGGCGCACGCATGTCGCGCGTGCCGACATATTGCTGCAGCAGCGCTGCGAACGCGTGCAGTTCCGGATAGCGCCGCGCCACCTCCAGCACATAGCCGAACACGCGCGGCAGGTCGTCGAGGTAGCCGGTCTTGCCGTCGCGATAGTGCAGCCGGCAGAAGATGCCAAGCACCTTGACGTGTCGCTGCAGTCCGGTCAGGTCGAACCAGCGCATGAACCGCGCACGGTCACGCACTGCGTCGGCGAAACCTGTACCCAGCAGGCGCTGTCGATAGGCTTCGGCCCACGCATACACGCGCGCGTGGTCCCAGCGTATGTAGCAGTCACGCATCAGCGAAGCCAGGTCGTAGGTCAGCGGGCCGTGCAATGCGCCCTGAAAATCAATGATGCCCGGACTTGCCAGCGCGTGTTCGTCGGCATCGCCTGCCGCGTCGAGCAGCAGCAGGTTGCGGCTGTGGAAATCGCGGTGGACGAAACATCGTGGCTGCTCCAGAGCCGCATGCATGATGACGGTGAAAGCCTCCTCCAGCACATCCCATTCGTCGCAACTGGGCTCCAGCTGCAGATGCCGCTGCAGGAACCATTCCGGCATCAGTTCCAGCTCGGCAACCATGAACGCACGGTCGTAAGCGGGCAGGTCACCGGCGTCGACGGCGCATTGCATGCGCAACAAGGAGGTCATCGCGTCGGCGTACAGCGCATCGGCAGTGGCCTCGCGCAACTCGTCCAAGTACAGGCGCGTGCCGAGATCCTCGATCAGCAGAAAGCCCTGGTCGAGATCGTGCGCGTGCACGGCCGGCACATGCAGGCCGCCGGCCGCCAGGCGCGCGCCCAGCGCCAGCCAGGGCCGGGGATCCTCCTGCGCAGGCGGTGAGTCCATCACGATCCACGACGGCTGCATGCCCTGCGTGCGCCAGTAGCTGCGGAAGCTGGCATC
>JBDTIE010000169.1:0-3538 GCA_039936515.1 Rhodanobacter sp.
CCCAATGTCAGTGCCGCCCAATACAACAGCAGCCGCGAACCCCAGCCACGCGGCGCATGCGCGCGCCAGATGCGGTTGAGCCGGTCCTCGATGCTGATCATCATCGCCAGCGCACTGAACAACATCACCAGGATGCTGATGCCGGTGAGCTTGCTGGCGTTGGCGGCAAACCCCAACATGGTGTCCTGCACCGCCTCGCCCGCTGCCGGCACAAAATTGTTGAACACGAAATTGACCAGCGTGTCGCGCGCCGGCTGAAACACCGGGAACGCCGAGAACATCGCAAACACCGCCACCGTCAGCGGCACCAGCGATACCAGCGTGGTGTACGACAACGCGCCCGCCGTCTCGAAGCACTTGTCGTCGACAAAGCGCTGCCAGATGAAGCGGCTGAAATTCAGCGTACGGTCGCGGTTGAAGCGCTTCAACGTCGGGATCCTCTCAGTGCAGCACGCGCCGCCGCGGACATCACGGGGCCGCCGGTACACTAGCGTACTGCCCGTGAATGTCCCATCGGATGCCAAGCGCATGAGCGACGAGGTTCTTGTCCTGTATTACAGCCGCAGCGGCCATACCGCGCAGATGGCGCGCCTGCTCGCGCGCGGCGTGGAGGAAGTGCCCGGCATGCGCGTGCGCCTGCGCCAGGTGCCGCCCGTGGCACCTCTCACCACCGTCGCGCAGCCACCGGAACCGGACGAGGGCGCGCCGTACGTGACGCTGCAGGACCTGCACGACTGCCGTGCATTGGCTCTGGGCAGCCCCACCCGTTTCGGCAACATGGCTGCGCCGATGAAATACTTCATCGATTCCACCGCTGCTGAATGGGCCAGCGGTGCGCTGGCGGGCAAGCCGGCGGCCGTGTTCACCTGCACCAGCACCATGCATGGCGGGCAGGAGTCCACCCTTCTGAGCATGATGTTGCCGCTGCTGCACCACGGCATGCTGCTGGTCGGCCTGCCGTTCACCGAGCCGGCACTGACCCTCACGCAAAGCGGCGGTACGCCCTACGGCGCCAGTCACGTCACCGGACCGCAGGGTGACCGCCCGATCAGTGAGCACGAGCGCGACCTGGCGCGCGCGCTTGGCCGGCGACTGGCCGACACCGCGCGCAAGCTGGGCGCGGGCGCGTGAGCGCCGACCTCGTGGTCGGGCCAACCCGGCTGCCGATGGAGCAACGCTTCGGCCTGCTCGCCTGGCTCGCCCTGCTCATCGTGCAGCTGATATGGCACGCGTGGCTGTTTCCGGCAATCGTGGTTCCGCCGTGGTTGGTAATGGCCATCACGGTGGTTCCATTGCTGTTGCCGCTGCTGGCCATGCGCGATGTCCGCCGCGCTCTGCTGTGGGTCGGCATCCTCAGCCTGTTCTACTTCTGCCACGGCGTCGCCGAGGCGTGGACTTCGCCCGGTCAACGTTGGCTCGCGCTGGCCGAAGTGGCGCTGGCGCTGCTGTTGATCGGCACGCTTGGCGCCGGCGTGCGGCGACCGCGCACCGCGCGCTGATCGAGGCGAGGCAAATGCGGCGGGCGGTGCCCGCCCTACTGGCTCCCGCAGGACGCCGCTCGCGATGCTCTTGCGTATCAAGGATCCCGAATCTCGCCCTGCCTATACTCGAGTCCCCGATGCTTGACGGAGCCCGCCATGGCTTTCCTGCAGGACGCACCGCAACTGACGCATACCTATCGCAGCGACCGCTTGCTGCTCGGGCTGCTTGACCGGGCGTTGCCGGCCGATCGACGTGACGCGCTGGACGCCGATCTGGACGCGCTGGGCGATTACGCGCTGATGGCCTGGCAACGCGCGGCCCGCAGTACGCGCGGGAAGCCGGTGCTTGTGCAATGGGGTGCCTGGGGTGAGCGGATCGATCGCATCGAGCTGACCACCGCCTGGCGCGAAGGCCCGGTCATCACTACCACGCACAATATCCTGGCTTCGGGCCACGCCGACAGCGAGTACGCGCGGCTGGAGGAGTTTGCGCGCGTCTACCTGTATCACGTCGCCAGCGAGTTCTATACCTGCCCGCTGGCCATGACCGACGGCGCGACGACGGCGCTGAAGGCATCCGGCAACCAGGAATTGATCGACCGCGCGCTGCCGCATTTTCTCAGTCGTGACCCGGCCAGGTTCTGGCTCAGCGGGCAATGGATGACCGAAACGGTTGGCGGCTCGGACGTCAGCCATACGGAGACCACGGCGCGGCAGGACGCAGACGGTCAATGGCGGTTGTACGGGCGCAAGTGGTTCAGCTCCGCGGTTGTCGGCGAGGCCGCACTGGCACTGGCGCGGCCTGCCGGCGCGGGCGACGGCAACGCCGCGCTGGCGCTGTTCTTCGTCGAGACCATGGACGGCGCGCGACGCCGCCCGGAACTGGTCATTGACCGCCTGAAGGACAAGCTTGGCACGCAGGAGCTGCCGACTGCGGAAATCCATCTGGACGGCCTGCCCGCGTGGCCGGTTGGCGAGCTGGCGCACGGCGTGCGCCAGGTGACGCCGATGCTCAACATCACCCGGACCTGGAACGCCGTGTGCGCGGTTGCGAGCATGGCCCGCGCCGTAACCCTGGCCCAGGACTATGCCGCCCGGCGCCATGCGTTCGGGCGTCCGTTGATTGAGCAGCCACTGCACGCACGCACTCTGTCGGACATGCGTACGGAGTTTTCCGGCGCATTCGTGCTGGCCTTCGAGGTGGCGCACCTGCTTGGCCGCGTCGAGCACGGCAGCGCAAGTGCACACGAGGCAGCCCTGCTGCGCTTGCTCACGCCGCTGGCCAAGCTATGGACCGGCAAGCTGGCGGTGACGATCTGCTCGGAGGCGCTGGAATGCTTCGGCGGCGCCGGCTACATCGAGGACACTGGTCTGCCGCAGTTGTTGCGCGACGCGCAGGTCTACCCGATCTGGGAAGGCACCACCAACGTGCTGGCCCTGGACAACCTGCGCGCACTCTCCGGCGGCGGCCTGCAAGCGCTGCGTGCGGCGAGCGCGGCGTGGATGGCCGGCAACGACGACCCGCACGCGGCCAGCGCCACGACACAAACCCTGGACGCTTCAGCGCGCTGGCTGGATCGGCATGGCGCCGCGCGCGACTCGCTTGAAGCCGGCGCGCGCGGCCTTGCGCTTACCCTGGCACGCTGCGCCGCGGCGGCATTGCTGGCGCGGGAAGCCACCTGGGCAAGCGGCCGGGGAGATCTGCACCCGGCAGCGGCGTTGCAGCGCTTCATTGCCCACGGCCTGGACCGCCTGGTAACCCCCGATGCCACCAGCACGGCGCTGTTGCTGCAGTGAGCCGCACGCGCCAGGTCGGGGGGCGAAGGCTGCCGCAACCATCACGCCATCACGGGCTAAAATGTGCAGCTTCCCCTTGACTGGCGCCGCCCATGCAGCAGCTCACCATCGTCACCACCGGCGGCACCATCGACAAGATTTATTTCGACGACAAGTCCGACTACAAGATCGGCGCGCCACAGATCGGCGAGATATTAGGGCAGCTGGGCGTGGCCTTCGAATTCACCGTTGTGCCGGTGATGCGCAAGGACAGTCTGCAC
>JBDTIE010000170.1:0-3954 GCA_039936515.1 Rhodanobacter sp.
GCTGTCAGACGACAACGTCGCGCACATTGACAACACGCTCGCGCACCTGGATCAGATGACCGGCGCGGTCGCCGCCCAGCGCGACGACATCCGCCAGTTGTTGCAGCAACTGGCATTGGCCAGCCGCAACGCCAACGCCACCCTGGCCCAGACCGAGCAACTTGCGCGCAACGCGAACGGATTGATCAACGGCCAGGGCAAGGCGGCGCTGGACAGCATGCAGGCATCAATGGCGTCGCTGCAACGCGCCACGGACAGCGTCGACCGCCTGCTCAGCGACAACCGTGACGGTTTGAACAACGGCATGCGCGGGCTGGGCGAAATCGGTCCGGCCCTCATCGAGCTGCGCAAGACCCTGGAGTCGCTGCAAACCATCACGCGCAAGCTGGATGACAATCCAGGCAGCTACCTTCTGGGCCGCGACAAGACCAAGGAATTCAAACCATGAAGATGCGCCAATGTTGCGCGGCAAGCGCGCTCACCGTGCTGCTTGGCGCCTGCTCGATCCTGCCCAAAAGCGAGGCCCCGAACATTTACCTGTTGCCCGCCGCCGCGGCAACGGTGACAACGCCACGTGCCACGGCGCAACAGTCGGTGCGCATAACCACGCCGCACGCGGCACGCGCGTTGGACAGCGCGCGCATTGCGGTGGTACCGCGCGACAACATGATCACGGCCTACCAGGGCGCGCGCTGGAGTGACCGTGCACCCCGATTGTTGCGTGACCGCCTGCTCGATGCGTTCCGCGCCGATGGCCGTTTCGCCGCCTCCAGCAGTGACGACGCGCGACTGCAGGCCGACATGGAGCTGACCGGCGACCTTCGCGCGTTCCAGACCGAATACAGCAGCGGCCAGCCGGTAGTGAGCATCCGCTACGACGCGCAACTTGCGGACACGCGCTCGCAAAAAATCGTCGGTACACGCCGCTTCGACATTCGCCAGCCAGTGGCGGGCAAGCAAGTGCCGCAAGTTGTCGTGGCGTTTGGACAGGCGACGGACGAGCTGTCCGCGCAGGTGGTGGCGTGGGTTGCGGCAACTTCACCGGGCACTAAATCCAGATGACACGGCGTATGCCACGGCAGTGGCGCTGAAAAACCGCGGGCGCGCAACGCGCGTCCGTGCCGGCGGCATTCAGTTCATTGCTGACCGCCGTCAACAGTCATGGCGACGATTAGCCGCGCCGCCACCTGTTCGGCCATTTCCTCGGCACGCTCACCGGTGGTGCGCAAATGGATATCGGCTGCCTCGGGCGCCTCGTACGGCGCATCAATGCCGGTGAAATTGCGGATTTCGCCGGCGCGCGCACGCTGATACAGGCCCTTGGCATCGCGCCGCTCGCACTCTGCCAGCGGCGTGTCGACGAACACCTCCACGAACTCGCCCTGGTCAAACAGCTCGCGCGCCCAGCGGCGTTCGCCGCGATATGGCGAAATCGCGCTGACCAGAACGATCAGCCCGGCATCCACCATCAAGTGCGCCACCTCGGCCATGCGCCGGATATTCTCCACACGGGCTTCGGGCGTGAAGCCGAGATCGCGATTGAGCCCGTGTCGCACGTTGTCGCCGTCCAGCAGGTACGTGTGATGGCCGAGCGCGTGCAAGCGTCGCTCCAGCAGGTTGGCGATGGTCGACTTGCCGGCGCCGGACAAACCGGTGAACCAGACGCAAAGCGGCCGCTGCGCCTTGGCTTCGCCGCGCACGGCCTTGTCGATATCCATGTGCTGCCAGTGCACATTGCTGGCGCGGTCCAGCGCAAAGTCGAGCATGCCGCAGGCGACCGTGGCGTTGCTCTGGCGGTCGATGAGGATGAAGCCGCCCAGCGTGCGGTTGACGGCATACGGCTCAAACGCAATAGCCTCGTCCAGCCCCAGGGTGCAATAGCCGACCTCGTTCAATTCAAGGTGTCGCGCCGCGAGCCGTGCCTGGGTGTTGACGTCCACCTTGTACTTGATGGACATCAACCGCGCGTTGAGCGTGCGCGCGCCGATCTTCAGCCAGTAGGTGCGATTGGGCAGCAGCGCGGCATCACCGAGCCATACAAGATGGCAGGTGAACTGGTCGGCGACCGGCGCCGGATGCAGCGCGTCAGCGATGACGTCGCCACGGCTGATGCCCAGTTCCCGATCCAGGCACAGCGTGACCGCCTGGCCTTCGCGCGCCCGTGCAAGGTCGCCGTCGGCGGTTACGATGCGCTCGATGCGCGCGCGCTGCACGCCCGGCTGCACGACGATCTCGTCGCCGCAGGCCACGCTGCCGCCGCACAGCGTGCCGGCATAGCCGCGAAAGGACTGGTCCGGGCGATTGACCCACTGCACGGGCATGCGGAAATCCACCGCGCTGGCGACGGCGACGTCCGCGCTCTCCAGCGTGGCCAGCAACGGCCGGCCGCTGTACCAGGGCATGCGCACCGAGAGCGTGCCGACGTTGTCACCGGTCAGAGCAGACACGGGCAGGCAGACGACGTCGTCAATGCCCAGCTCCTGCGCCAGCGTCCGGTAGCTCGCGGCAATGTCGTCGTAGACGGTCTGGCTGTAATCCACCAGATCCATCTTGTTGACCGCCAGCACCACGTGGCGGATGCCCAGCAGGCCACATATATATGTGTGGCGACGGGTCTGCGGCAGCAGACCCTTGCGCGCATCCACCAGCACTACCGCCAGCTCCGCGTTGGACGCGCCGGTCGCCATGTTGCGCGTGTATTGCTCGTGGCCGGGGCAGTCGGCAACGATGAAGTTGCGTTGCGCGGTATGGAAATAGCGGTAGGCCACATCGATGGTGATGCCCTGCTCGCGCTCGGCGTCCAGGCCATCGGTCAGCAGCGAGAAATCCAGCGCGTCGCCGGCTCCGGCATGCAGCTGGCGGCTGTCGCGCACCAGCGCGGCAATCTGGTCGTCGGCCAACATGCCGGCGTCATACAGCAGGCGCCCGAGCAGCGTGCTCTTGCCGTCATCCACGCTGCCGCAAGTAATGAAGCGCAGCAGGCCGCGAGTGGCCGGCGGCACGGCGATGTCGACAGTGGCCATCAGAAGTAGCCCTCCTGCTTCTTGCGTTCCATCGACGCGCTGGCGTCCTGGTCGATCACACGGCCTTGGCGCTCGGACGTGCGCGACGCGGCCATCTCCTCGATGATCTTGTCCAAGGTGTCCGCTTGCGATTCGACAGCGCCGGTGAGCGGATAGCAGCCCAGCGTACGGAAGCGCACCGTGCGTATCTGCGGGCTTTCGCCGGGGCGGAACACGAAGCGGGCGTCGTCGACCATGATCAGCGCGCCATCACGCTCGACGATCGGTCGCGGCGCGGCGAAATACAGCGGCACCAATGGGATCGACTCGCGGCGGATGTACAACCAGACGTCCATCTCGGTCCAGTTGGACAGCGGAAACGCGCGCACGCTCTCGCCCTTGTGCAGGCGTGTGTTGTAGGTGTGCCAGAACTCCGGTCGCTGGTTCTTGGGATCCCAGCGGTGCTGCGCATTGCGGAAGGACAGGACGCGCTCCTTGGCGCGGGACTTTTCCTCGTCGCGCCGCGCGCCACCGACGGCCGCATCGAAGTGGTACTTGTCCAGCGCCTGCTTCTGCGCCTGGGTCTTCATGATGTCGGTATG
Organism: Rhodanobacter sp.; assembly: GCA_039936515.1. Lineage (GTDB taxonomy): Bacteria > Pseudomonadota > Gammaproteobacteria > Xanthomonadales > Rhodanobacteraceae > Rhodanobacter. The sequence continues at coordinate 3,605 of JBDTIE010000170.1, forward strand.
CACCGTCGCGCCATGGGTGAACGGCGACACGCCCTGGCGTACACCGTCCTGGTTGGTGTGCACCAGCACCTGCACGTCGCCGGCGGCGGCAATGCGCTCGCGAAAGGCGATCATCTCGCGGAACTTCCAGGTCGTGTCGACGTGCAAGAGCGGCATCGGTGGTCGCGCCGGGTAAAACGCCTTGCGCAGCAGGTGCAGCAGTACCGACGAATCCTTGCCGATGGAGTACAGCATCACCGGATTGCGGAACGCCGCCACTACCTCGCGAAAAATATGGATGGCCTCGGCTTCGAGATCATCGAGGTGGGAAGGCGCTGAGGATTGGGTCATGTCGGAGGTCGTCGGTTGCA
>JBDTIE010000171.1:0-3389 GCA_039936515.1 Rhodanobacter sp.
TCATCCAGACCGATGCCTCGATCAACCCGGGCAATTCCGGCGGCGCGCTGGTCAACCTGCGCGGCGAACTGGTGGGCATCAACACCATGATCCTGTCCCCGTCCGGCGGCAATGTCGGCATCGGCTTTGCCATCCCCAGCAACCTCACGCACGAGGTCATGCAGCAACTGCTGGCGCACGGCAAGGTGCAGCGCGGCAGCCTGGGGCTGCAGACCCAGGCCATCACTCCGCGCATCCAGCAGCTGCTGGGGCTCAAGGACGCCGATGGCGTGGTGGTCACCGACGTGCGCGACGGCTCGGCAGCGGCCCAGGCCGGGCTGCAGACCGGCGACGTGCTGACCACGCTGGACGGCAAGCCGCTGCGCAGCGTGCAGGCGCTGCGCAATGCCGAAGGCCTGATGCCGCTGGGCAGCACGCTCACGCTTGGCGTGCTGCGCGACGGCACCACGCGCGAGGTCCGCGCCACCTTGCAGGCGCAGAAGCTGGCCAGCGTCGATGGCGCCGACCTGGACCCGCGCCTGCGCGGCGTGCGCTTCAGCGAGCTCGATCCGGCCCTGCGCGGGCAAGGCGTGGCGGTCAGCGCGGTGGAGCCGGGCAGTCGCGCGGCGGCATCGGGCCTGCACGCTGGCGACGTGGTGGTGGCCGTGGGCAACCAGCGTATTCCCAGCCTCAATACGCTGCGTGGCCTGGCGCGCGCGCAGCCGCGGCAACTGGTGCTGGTGGTGGCTGACGACGACGGCGTGCGCTACGTGCTGGTCAACTGAACGTCATCGATTGCCGGCAGCCTGTGCGCCAGCGTCACCCGGTATCATGGCAAATCCATGAAGTGCTTGATGTTTGCACCCGTGCCGATGACCTGTCCGGTCGCCGCGTTTGCGCGCCGTCCCGTTGCCCCTCCATCCGAAGGTTTTTGCCCATCATGTCCACCCGTCTCACCTGCCTGCTGTCGTTTGCGCTGATCGGCGCCTTCATTGCCACCCCCGGCGTGGCCAAGACCAAGACCAAGAGCCACGCCAAGAGCGCCAAGACCACGGCGGTGGCCAAGCCGGCGCTGATCTGGCGCGGGGATATCGCCACCGAGGAGGCGATCGTCGCCGAAGCGGCCAAGGCCTGGGAGAAAGCCGGCAACGGACAGATCGAAATGCAGCCGTTCAACACCGCCTCGGGCATCGACGCGGTCAGCAACGGCGCGGCGGACATTGCCGGCAGCGCACGCGGCAGCGACGGCAGCAGCCAGAACGCCGGCCTGACCTTCACCCCGGTGGCGTGGGACGCGCTGGTGCTGATCACCCAGTCCGCCAACCCGATCAACAACCTCACGCTCAAGCAGGTGCACGACATCTACTACGGCAAGATCACCAACTGGAGCGATGTCGGCGGCAACAACGCGCCGATCGACCTGTACGCGGTGGCCAGCCCCGGCGACGGCGTGGAATACAGCCTGCGCGACCTGGTGTTTGGCCGCGGCAACCAGCCGGTGGCCGCGCCGCGGTTGTACGTCAACACCCACAAGCTCGAAGAAGGCGTGGCCTTGAACACCAACGGCCTGGGCGTGGCCACGCTGGCGGACACCAGCGGCAACCCCAAGCTCAAGGCCATTCCCATCAATGGCAAGGCGCCCACCGTGGCCAACATCGCCGACGGCAGCTACCCGCTGTACACGCCGCTGTACCTGGTGACCAACCCGCGCAGCGCCAAGGCGGTGCAGGCCAAGGCGTTCGTCGATTTCGTGCTCGCTGATGCCGGCAAGGCGGCGCTGCGCAAGCGCGCCGTGCTGCCCTACGCCGACGGCAGCGCGTTGAGCGACATGGACGGCGCGCGACGCGACCGCATCCTGGCCGAGACCGGCGCCCGCCGCCCGGCTGCCATCGCCGCCCCTGGCGCCACCTACGCCGCGCGCGCAGCCATCGCCCCGACCTCGCCCGATACCCTGGCCGCCAAGCTGGCGCTGGACCAGCGCAACGCCGCCAGCGCCGCCAACGCCAACGTCTCGGCAGTGGCAGCCTCGGCCGTTGCCGCGTCCACCGTGCAGCCGGCCAGTGCCGCCAGCGTGGCGACGCCGCCGGCCAGTGTCGCGGCCAGCACCGCGCCGGCCACGGAGGCGACGGCGGCGACCTACACCGTGGTCAAGGGCGACACGTTGTCGGGCATCGCCAAGAAGAACTCGGTGCAGGTGACGCAGTTGCGCGAATGGAATCACCTGAAGAACGACAACCTGAAACTGGGCCAGTCGCTGCGCCTCAGCAGCAACTGATGCGCAACTGGGCGCGCCGCCTGGTCGGGGCTCCGCCACGGATGGCGCGCGAGGCGGTACCTGCCCCGCGCGCATTGACGCTGGATCTGGACGACACGCTGTGGCCGGTCCGCCCCGCACTGGAACGCGCCGACCTGGCCACCGACGCGTGGTTGCAACAGCACTATCCGGACGTGGCACGCGAGTGGCCGATCGTCCGCCTGCGTGACCTGCGTGCACGGGTGGCAGCCGAACGGCTGGACCTGGCGCACGACTTCACCTTGCAACGCCGGCTGACGCTGGAGCGCGCCTTCGCCGCCAGCGGCATCAGCGACGCGCCGGTGGATGCGCTGTGGGAGGTGTACTTTGCCGCCCGCAACCAGGTGGAGCTGTATGCCGACAGCCTGGATGCATTGCAGCGCATCGCCAGCCGCGTGCCGGTGGCCAGCCTGACGAACGGCAACGCCGACCTCAAGCGCATTGGCATCCATGACCATTTTGTCTGCCACGTCTGCGCGCGCGACACCGGCTTCGCCAAACCGGACGCGCGCATTTTCGCGGCGGCCGCCGAACAACTGCGGCTGGCGCCCGGCGACGTCCTGCATGTTGGCGACGACCCGGTGATGGACGTCGTCGGCGCGCGCGACGCCGGCCTGCGCACCGCCTGGATCAACCGCCGCCGCGCGCGTTGGCCGACAGATCTGGGCGCGCCGCCGGAACTGGACCTGCCCGATCTCACCGCACTGGCCGACTGGCTGGATGCGCAGGTCGGCCCCGCATAGGGCGGCGCTGACCGAGGTTGGGCAAGTGGCGGGCAAGCGTGCATCATTGGCGCCAGACACTTTGGGGGATCGCATGTCAGCGTTGATTGCCAGTTCGGGCCGCTCGCCGGCTGCGGTTGCCATTGAAACCACCGACGCCAAACACCTGGCGGCGGCGCGGCGGCGGCTGACCGCGGCCCAGCGCCGCAGCCTGGCGGACGCCGGTTTCAGCGCCGCGGCCGGGACCTTCGCGCTGGTGCACGACGCCAACGGCAAGCTGGTGCGCGTGCTGGCCGGCGTGGACGCACACGACAGCCTCGCCGCACTGGCGGCGCTGCCGTGCGCGCTGCCTGCAGCCACCTATCGCCTGGCCGACGAAGGCGTGATCGCCGATC
>JBDTIE010000172.1:0-12796 GCA_039936515.1 Rhodanobacter sp.
AGCCGGCGCCCGGCCAGCGCGCTGCCCACGGCCATGCCGTTGAGAAACGGAGACAGCAACACGCCCAGGACCACCGACAGCAACGCCCCCGCACCCAGCGCCGGCGCCATTGGCGCAAGCGCGGTCAACGTGTCGCCAAACGCCAGCGAATCGAAGTGGCTGGCCCATTCCCCGGCGTGCACCGAATGATCCAGCAAGGACGACAGCGCTCGCCACACCGGCACGCTGGCCACAGCCGTCGGCACCAGCAGCAAGCCGATCCACAACAGCAGCAAGCGCCACTGCGTGGCCGCACCCACGGCGCGCAATGCGGCGCGCTGGTCCACCCGCAACTTGTTGGTGACGTGCGCCATCAGAGCGACCCCAGCAGTGAATGGAAAATCTGCGCCAGCGCGGCAACATCCGCACCCCAACGCCGCGATGCGGCGCCGTTGGTCTTGACCGTGCGGCTGTCATTGAGCTTGTTGGCGTCCAGCAGGACCGCACGCTGCGGATCGAGTTCGGCGGATACGACCTTGGCTTCACCCTTGAAGTCAAAGCGCGCCCAGCGCCTGGCGTCATTCCAGCGCAGGTCGCGCTGGCTGCCATCGGCAAAGTGCACACGCAGGACCTGAGGCACCGGCGCACCCTCGCGAACAACGGTGACGGTGCTGAGCCACGGGAACGGGCCGCTGCCCGCCTTGGCCTTGGGATGCGCCTTGTGCCATGCCGCTCGCTGCTTGTCGATGCGGCTGTCGCGCTCCTTGGCGCTGACCTCGCTGCGCTTGCCTGCCTGCACGAAGCTGCCGGCCGGAGGCAACAATTCGCGCGTGTCGATGCTGCTGACGCGATCGTCGATGGAATCGGTGCCATGGACGAAGCGCTCGAAGATGTCATCGACCGCCTTGGCGTTGCCGGTGCCCTCCGCCAGTGCCGCGCGCAGGTCTGCACTCGACGGATGCCGGAAATGCCAGCGCCGGTAGTACTCGCGCATGCCGCGCGCCATCGCTTCGCGCCCCACGCGCTGCTCCAGGTCATGCATCGCCGTGGAGGTGCGCGAATACACCGTGCCGTAACTGCTGCCGGACAGGCGGTCCCAACTGTTCTGGCCCAGCGGGTCGGCAGGATGGGCCAGCCCGGCACCCAGACGATCCATGACAAAGCTGTTCACGCTTGGCGTCAGGTGCAAACGCTTCATCCAGCTTGAGCCCAGGTGCAGCGGCTGGCCACGATCACTGAGCATGCGGTTGTCCCAGTACTCGTTCATGCCCTCATCCAGCATGGGCTCCTCGAATTCGTTGGATGCCAGCAGGCCGTAAAAGTAGCCATGTCCAAATTCATGGATGTTGACGAAGTCCAGCATGTACTGGGCCGCGGTTCCGGGCTCTACCTTGGTGTAGCCCTCGGCGGTGAAGAAGGTCGGGTACTCCATGCCCCCGGCTTCGCTGGCGTTGTACGGCGGGATCACGATGGTCACGGTGGCGTACGGATACGGCCCCAGGGTTTTGGAGAAATACGTCAGCGAATCGGAGGTCGCGCGCAGACTCGGTGCGGCACTGGCTTCGTATTCAGGCGGATAGATCACGCGCAGCGCCACGTTCGGGCTGCCCGGCCCTTTCCAGGCACCATCGAGCGTCTTGAAGCCTTTGGCCGCGACCCAGGCGAAGTCGTGCACGTCACCCTGCACGAAGTGATAGGTGCTCTTGCCGCCGGCTCGCACCGGCTCGCCCTGCTGCGCGCCGACCGCGCCGACGGTGTAGCCGTCAGGCACCGTCAGGTGCACGTCGTACAGACCAAAGTCGGCATAGAACTCGCTGTTGAAGTGGAACTCATGCACGTTCCAGCGCGGCGCGGTGGCGCCACGTTCACCGGCCAGTTCCAGCACGCCGATTTTAGGAAACCACTGCCCCACCAGATTGAAGTCGCCGAACCAGCCGGTGCGTTCGACCACGCGTGGCAACTGGCTGTGGAAGTCGATGTCCAGTGCCAGGGTGGCGCCGGGCGAGACCGGCTCGGCCAAGTCCACGCGGACCACGGTCTGGTCGGTGGTCGGTCCGCCATCAGGCTGCACGAAGCGCCACTTGAGCGCGGTGCCAGCCTGGGTGACGCGCTGCAGGTCGATCCAGCCCCACTCGCCTTTCTTCAACATGGCCGCACCGCGCGAACGGCCATGTGCGGTCAGCACCTTGCGCTCGGCGAACCAGGTGCTGCCGTCGTTCTGGAAAGCATTGAGATAAAGGTGGAAGTACACCGCGCCCACTGGCTGGTCGCTGCGATTGCGCCAGGTCATGTGCTGCTTGCCGGTGACCGAGTGCCGCGCAGCGTCGAGCTCGGCATGGATGGTGTAGGTCACCACGCGATCGGACAAGGTCGATTCGTTGCCGGTGCGCTCGCCGCCCCATGCCGTGGGCGCACTCTCCACGCGCGGCGCAGCCGCGTCGGCGGCGGCAAAGGGAATATCGACCGGTGCCGCAATCGGCACGGCGGATGCAGCGTTCGGCACCTGCGCGAAGGCCGATCCGGCGAAGGCAACAAACAGCAGCGGCAAGCATCCCCAACGGCGCGTACGTCGCATATCCGGATCCCCTGGTGAATGTTGCAGCGTGGCACTGGCTTGCCGCGTGCCGAATAGGCCAGAGGTCATGACCGCAGTGGCGGGGTCGTCAATACACGTCGCGTCGATAGCGGCCCGCGGCCGCCAGCTGGTCCACATAATCACTGCCCAGCGCCTCGCGCAGGGCGGCGTCGACACCCGGTGCCATGCCCGCCAGGCTGCCGCAGACCAGGATCACCGCGCCCGCATCGACCCAGCGACGCAGCTCATCGGCCGCCTCGCGCACGCGCTGCTGCACGTGGATGCGTTCCGGCTGGTCCCGCGACCAGGCAAAGTCCGCGCGCTGCAGATGACCGGCGGCAAGCCAGCGCTCGATGTCCGCGCGGTAGTGGAAATCGCGATCACGCTGGCGCTCGCCAAACAGCAGCCAGTTGCGATGCCGGTGTTGGGCCAGGCGCGCCTCGAGCAAGGCATGCAGCGCGGCCATGCCGGTGCCGTTGCCAATCAGGATGAGCGGACGGTCGTCCACCGGCACATGGAAGTTGGCGTTGGCGCGCACGCGCAAATCGATGGTCGCACCCAGCGGCGCATCGACGGTAAGCCAGGCCGCGCCCACACCCACCGGCTTGCCAGCTGCGTGGTTCTGGCGCACCAGCAGGTCGAGCGTGCCGTCAGCAGGCAAGGAGGCGATGGAGTATTCACGATGCGGCAGGCGCTGCAGTATCGCGGCCACGGCATCGGCATCGCACCCGGCAGTCTCGTCGGCGCCAGGCAGACGCGAACGCGCCAGCGCCTCGGCCAGGGACATTCGTTCGCGATCCAACGTCACCTTGGCATCGCCGTCCAGTGCGTGCGCGGACAACCACGCAGCCACCACCGGCGCGGCGTGGCGCGGACCGACCTCGCCCAGGTCGCCGGCTTGCCACCTGCCGTTGCCGTGCGCCGGGCGCAGGCGGATGAGGTAACACGGATCACCGGCACTGCCGGGGTTGAGCAATCGGCGCTCGAGCAGTTGCCATGGCTGATAGCGCGGCGACTGCCAGTCCGGCAGGTCGCGTACGCCAGTCAATACCGACAGGTAGTACTGCCAGCGGCGCAGTGCACCGTCATCCTCGCTGTCGACCTCCACCGGATCGAATGCCGCCTGCGCACCACTGGCCTGCAACCAGCGCTGCAGGGTCCGGCCGAAGCCGCAAAAATCGTCGTAGTCGCTGTCGCCGAGCGCGAGCAGGCCGTAGCGCAGGCCACGCAAATCCGCTGGCTGCTGCATGTACGCATTGAAAAAACGCAGCGCCTGGTCCGGCGGCTCACCGTCGCCGGTTGTGCTTGCCACCCAAAGCACCACCGCACCAGCGCCCAGATCCGTCAGCGTCAGTCCGTCCAACGCCTGCAGGCGCGCGGACACGCCCGCGCACTGCAAACTTTGCACGGTCTGCCGGGCCAGCTGCTCGGCAAAGCCGGTTTGGCTGGCGTAAACCACGACGATTGCGGGGATGGCCGCTTGCTCAGGCGTCACTGTCGCCATGCCCTGCAATGTGACGTAGACAAAAGATGGCGCGCCATGCCTTTTGCAGCCGGCCCTGACCCGCGGCAGCGGCCGCGCGCTGTCGGACTGTGCACGCCACATCTGCCGCGCCGAAAAAGGCCGTGAGTCCGACTCCGCCACTGCGATGTCGCCGGCGGCGCCGAGCTTGCCATCACGCAGGTCATGTTGATCCGTCGTTCGTGCCTGAACATAACAACCTTGCTCGGCCCTCGCGGCCTGACTGGGCCCGGCCGCGCCCTCGGAAGAAATACCGAGGGACTGCGTCGCCCCATTAAACAGTAAACAAGAATCAGTCTCAACAACTAACCGTTGCCGCGGCTGTCCCACACAGCCCACACTGGCAATAAATGGCGGAGGCGTCATGCGCATACTGCTGGTTGAAGACGAGTCCTCGATTGCCGCTGGATTGAGTTCGGCGCTGCGCAGCAGCGGTCACGCCGTCGACCAGGTTGGCGACGGCAAGCTGGCTGATGCGGCGTTGCGCGACCACGCCTACGACCTGCTGATCCTGGATCTGGGACTGCCCCTGCTCGATGGCAGCGAGGTGCTGCGGCGCTTGCGCGGTCGCGGCACGGGCCTGCCGGTGTTGGTGATCACCGCGCGCGCAAACCTCAACGACCGCATCCAGGTTCTGGACCTGGGCGCGGACGATTATCTGGTCAAGCCCTTTGCGCTCGCCGAGTTCGAGGCGCGGGTGCGCGCCCTGGCGCGCCGGGTCGCAAGCCGCGGCGTGCCGGAACTCACACTGGGCCGGCTGCGGCTGGACCTGCCCGGCCACCGCGCCCGGCTCGACGACACGCCACTGGAACTCACCGCGCGAGAGTTCGGCCTGCTCGAAGCATTGGTCCTGCGCGCCGAACGTGTGACCAGTCGCGCGCAGCTGATCGAGGCCTTGTGCGACTGGGACCAGGGGCTGACCGACAACGGGCTGGACATCGCCATCTACCGCCTGCGGCGCAAACTGCAGCACAGCGGCGTGAGCGTGCGCACGATACGCGGCCTGGGTTATCTGCTGGAAGAGTCATCCACCGACGAAGTGCAGCCGTCATGAGACGGCCCGCCAACCGCCAGGTTGCCGGCCGCCGATCCAGTCTGCGGCGAAGCCTGCTGCGATTCCTGCTGATGCCGATCCTGGCATTGCTGCTGCTCGACGCGCTGGTGACCTACAACGTTGCGCTGCACTACTCCAATCACGTGCACGACGAGGATCTCAGCGATGACGCGCTTACCCTGGCGCGCATGCTCAGCAATCCCGATTTCGGCATCGCGCTGACGCCGCAGGCGCGCTTCCTCCTCGAATACGAGCCCGGTGACCGCAACTACTTTGCGGTCACCAGCAATCGACGCGGGCTGCTGGCCGGCAATTCGTATCTGGCGCGGATGGCGAATGGCCGCGGCGTGAACGGCACGCCCGCCCTGTACGACGGCAAACTCGACCACGCCGGCGTGCGCGTAGCATCCGTCCAGACCGCGGCCCGTTATGATGCAAGCGAAGTGCTGACGACCACGGTTGCCGAGACCCTGCGCGACCGTCGCCGCCAGGCGCGGCAAATCCTCTGGCTGGCGACGGTGATGCAGACGCTGCTGATCGCGTGTGTGTTGGCGCTGGTCTGGTTTGGTGTGCGTCGTGGGCTGCGCCTGCTTGATCCGCTGACGGCCCGGCTGGCCGCGCGCACGCATGAACTGACCCCGCTCGACGGCCCCGATGTGCCGGTGGAAATTGTGCCGTTGACCCGCACAATCGATGCCTTGTTCAAGCGCTTGCGCGACATGCTGGCCGTGCACGACCGCTTCATCGCCGACGCCGCCCATCAGTTGCGCACGCCACTGGCCGGCCTGCGCCTGCATGTGGAGCGCGCACAGGCCGATCCACGACCGGAAACCGTCAGCGACGCGCTTGTGCACATCCAGCAACTGACACAACGCGCGGCGCGCACCTCCACGCAACTGCTGGCGCTGGCTCGCGCACAGATGCCGGCCTCCGGTGACCCCACCCAGCGCTGGATCGACCTGGCGCATCTGGTCCCCGATGCCGTGGCCCAACGCGTGCACGAGGCGCTCGGCGCCGGTGTCGACCTCGGCTACGAGGGCACTCAGCAAATGCTAGGCATCTTCGGCGACACTGCCGGCGTGCTTGACCTCCTGGACAACCTGATCGACAACGCCATGCGCTACGCCGGTCGCGGCAGCACGGTCACCGTGAAGCTGCAATGTCGCACCGATGGTGGTGCCGATCTGAGCGTCGAGGACGATGGCCCCGGCGTGGCACCGGAGTGGCTGCCGCGCCTGAGCGAACGTTTTTTCCGCGCGCCTGGCAACCATGCCGAAGGCAGCGGGCTGGGCTTGGCCATTGTCCAGCGTATCGTGCAAAGGCATCGGGCCGAACTGCTCTTCCAGGCGACGCAGCCGCACGGGTTGTGCGTGCTGGTGCGCTTTCCACCCGCCGTCGTGCCGGCATGACACCGCTTGCGCACGGTGACGGCGGCACCTGTACGCACGCCAGGGCGTCACATCCTGGTGCGCTCGCCGCCACGCGCGCGAAGAGCGACTCGATCCAGCATGACCATGAATGAATTTCCAATGCACCCAATGCATGAGTCGGCCCTTCAGCACGTGTGCGTGCGGCGCAAAGGCGTCCTGGCCGGCCTGGGCATGGGCCTGTGTCTGGTCGTAGCCGGTTGCGCCGCACCGCTGCCGAAACTCGACTCCCCGCTGCCGGCGCAATGGCAGCACGCGAGCGCGTCGAACGCTGCCAAGCTGACGGATCTGCACGGCTGGTGGCGCACCTTCGCCGACCCCGCGCTGGACGCGCTGGTCGACCGCGCACTGGCCGGCAATCTCGATCTCGCCCAGGCCCGTGAGCGCCTGCTGGCGGTGCGCGCGTTGCAACGGCGCAGCCACGCCCGCTACCTGCCGGGGTTGAACGCGCGCACCCGTGATGCAATCGATCCGGATGCCAGCGGGTCCTATTTCGTGGCCGGGTTCGACGCCAGCTGGGAGCTTGGCCTGTTTGGCCGGGCCGAAGGCACACGGCGCCAGGCACAAGCCAGCCTTGATGCGGGCGTCGCGGATTGGCGCGCGACGCAGGTGTCACTGGTATCGGAGGTGGCGCGCGAATGGATCGGTCTGCGCACCGCGCAACAACAAGAACAGCTGCTGCAGAAGATCAGCCAGACGCGCCATCACGCCTGGCAACTGCTGCAGGTGCGCCAACGCCTGCAACTGGCGTCCACCGAGACCACCGATCAGGCACAGGCGGCCGCCGCGCAAGCCGATGCCGCCTTGACCGCACCGCGTCAGGCGATCACTGCCAGTGCGCAACGGCTGGCAATCCTGCTCGGTCAGAATCACCCCGATCCGGCGTGGCTGCAACCCGGCGCGCCGCCGGAGTTGGGTGCATTCCAGCTGCTGGGTACGCCGGCCGAGTTGCTGCGTACGCGCCCGGAGATCGCCCGCGCCGAAGCGGAGGTGTTGCGTGCCGCCGGCGAACAGGCACTGGCGCATGCGGACCTGTACCCCAGCATCGCACTGGGCAGCTCGATGGTCTGGGCCACCGACATCAACAACAACCATCGTTATTCCACCACGCCCAACGCCATATTCTCGCTGGGCCCGGTGATCGACATGCCACTGTTCGACTGGGGTATGCGGGTGGCTGCCAAGCACGCCAAGGATCACGAGTTGCAGGCCAGCGTACTGGCCTATCGGCAGGCGGTGCTGCAAGGCGTGGCTGAGGTGGAAACCGCGCTTGGCGACCTGCAACAACAACACCGGCGCGAACAGCACAGCCAGCAGGCATGGCAGGCGCTGCAGCGCGTTGACCAGTCCGCGCTGGCGCGGGTCAAACTGCAACTGGCCAGCCCGCTTGAGCGCACGCAGAGCCAGCTTGCGGCGACGCAGGCGGCAATCGACCTGAGCGACGCGCGTGCCGCGCATAGCCTGGCGTTCGTGGCACTGTTCAAGGCGCTCGGCGGCGCGCCGTTGCCGGACATGGGCAAGACCAAGGCCGCCGCGTCAATGCCACAGCGCAGTGCCGCCGGGACAGCCCGGTAATGGTCGCACTTGCGCGCAAGACGCTCATCTACGAATGGCGCCGTTTCTTGCCGGCGATGCTCGCGGTGGGCTTCGCCGGGCTGCTGCAACTGCTGCAGATCGCCCTGGTGCTGGGCATCTTCGGCAGCACCAGCCTGTACATCACCGGCTCGTCGGCGGATGTCTGGGTCGGCTATCCGGGCACACAGAGCGTCGGCCAGGGGCGTTCGATCAACGCTGACCTGGCCTCGCGCATGCTGATGGACCCGCAGGTCGAGCGTGTCGAATCGTACCTGTGGGTGGACGGCGACTGGCGTGGCCCGCGTGAGACCGGCGGCGTCTCGGTTTTCGTCTCCGGCATCGACCCGCGCGCCGACGGCTTGCTGTTTTCGCACGCGCTGCCAGCAAACCTGCGCGCGCGACTGGCCGAGCCCGGTGCCGTGGTGGTCGATCGCTCGGAGCTGGACCAGCTCGGCGTGGGCATCAACCAGAGCGCCACCATCAACGGCCACAGCGTGCGCGTGGTTGGCATCAGCACCGGGCTGCGCGCCCTGGGCGGGGTCAACGTGCTGTGCTCGCTGGACACCGCCCGCATGCTGGACAACGACAGTGCCGACGATGGCCCGACCTATCTGGTCGCCAGGCTGCACGATCCGGCACAGGCCGAGACGGTGGCCGCGCGCCTGCGCGGTGCGTCGACGTTTGGTCCCTACACCACATGGAGCGCAACTGACTTCGCGCAACGATCAGTGCGCTACTGGCTGTTCGACACCGGCGCCGGCGCCGGTATTTTGTTTCTGGCCGGCATCGTGTTTCTGGTGGGCGCGGTCATCACCAGCCAGACGCTGGTCGCCGCGGTCAATGGCTCAGTGCGCGAATACGCCACGCTGAACGCGCTTGGCGTGGGCGTGTCCGCGTTGCGCCACGTGGTGCTGGAACAGGCCTTCTGGGTGGGTGCGCTGGGCTTGCTCGGCGCCAGCGTATTCGGCGCCGTGCTGATGCTCATCGCGCGCAGCCAGGATGTGCCGGTGGTACTGAGCGTGCCGGCGGCACTGGCCTGCATCGTGCTGGTGCTGGGGCTGGCCGCGGTGTCCGGCCTGGCGGCGATGCGTGCCATGCGCCGCATCGATCCTGCGACATTGCTGAGGTAGCGCGATGTCCGCGACGATCAACCCTGCACTTGCGCACGCGCCTGCCCTGCTCGCCAACAACGTGAGCAAGGCGTTTGCCGCCGGCAACCTGCGCACGCAAGTACTCGACGGCCTGTCGCTGAGCGTCGACCCCGGTGAATTGACGCTCATCTCCGGGCCGTCCGGCTGCGGCAAGAGCACCCTGCTGGCGGTACTCAGCGGTCTGCAGAAGGTCGATGGCGGCAGCGTGCAGGCGCTTGGCAGCAACCTGGGCGAGCTCGATCCGCGCGCGCTGGAGCGCTTTCGCCTGCAGCACACCGGCTTCGTGTTTCAGGGATTCAACCTTTTTCCGGCGCTGACTGCACTGGAACAGGTGGAGCTGCCGCTGGACTACATGGGCCTGCCGCGCGACGAAGCGCGGCAGCGTGCACGGCTGTCACTGCAGGAAGTCGGGCTGGGCCCACGCATGCACCTGCGGCCCTCGCAATTGTCCGGCGGCGAAAAGCAACGGGTGGCGATTGCCCGGGCGCTGGCCAAGCAACCGGAACTGCTGTTTGCCGACGAGCCAACCAGTGCGCTGGACGCCGCCAACGGCCAGATCATCATCGACATCCTGCACACCATCGCGCGCGCGCATGCCACCACGGTGCTGTGTGTCAGCCATGACCCGCGTCTGATCCACCACGCCGACCGCGTCCTGGCAATGGAGGACGGCCGTATCCTGAGTGATCAGCGTCCAGTGACGCAGACCAACGCCCGCGAGGAGACACCGTCATGAATCCGCTCCGCACTTCCGCCCGCGCTCATCCGCCGGCGGCTCACCGGCTGCGCTGCAGCGTGCTGGCGATGTTGATTGCGTGCGCCGTGGTCGGCTGCTCAAAAGCGAACGATGCGCCCACCACACCGGCCAGCACTCCATCCAGCGCCGTCGCCGTGGCACGGGGACGGATCGACATCGAGGGCGGTGTGTTGAACCTTTCGGCCCCGCGCGAAGGAACGCTTACCGCCGTGGCCGTGCATGAGGGCGACAAGGTCAAGGCCGGCCAGTTGCTGGCCACGCTGGACACCGAACCGGCGCAGTTCGCGCAGAAGGCGGCGCAGGCGGAACAGGCCCAGGCGCAGGCGCAGTGGAAGTTGCTGGGCGTCAAGTTGGCGGCAGCCAAACAGCGTGCGCAACGTTTGCACGCGGCCGTGGCCGCCGGCGCCGGAGACGGCCAAAGTGCCGATGACGCTCGCGAACTGGCAGCCCAACTGGGCGCCGAACAGCAAGCTGCACGTGCCACGCTGGAGCTGGCCGGGCAGAAGCTGGCGCAGGCACGCTACGAACTGGGATTACGCCGGCTGCTCGCGCCTGCGGCGGGGCAGATCATCCACGTAGCCGCGCAAGTGGGGGCCAGCGCGGCGCCGGGTTCGGGGGCGCTATTCACCTTGCTGCCGGAAAAACCGCGCATCGTGCGCGCGGAGCTCAACGAAAGTTTTGTCGGCGTTGTCCACCCCGGCACGCCGGCATGGGTGTCACCCAACAACGACAGCGACGGCACGCGTCTGCGCGCCCATGTGCTGCGCGTCGGCCAGGTGTACGGACCGGCCACGCTCGAAAACGATCCGCAGATCCGCGCCAACGCGCGCACGGTGGAATGCGTGCTGACGTTCGACCAGCCGCAGGACTTGCGTATCGGTCAACGCGTGCTGGTGCGCTTCACCGGCAAAGCGCAAATGACGCCAGCTTCCACGCCGTGATCGTCCGCCGCCGACTGGGCACCACCCGCCTGTTCGCGCAGAACCGCCAACTGGCGGCCACGCCCGGCGAAAGACTGGAGAAACGGCGCCGTGCCACTGTCCGCACCATCAACAGTTGCGCCCGGCACGGCGCGGCTGCACCTTGCCAGGCGATCCGGTGATCCAGCAGTCTGATTTCTACTTCGAAGGCGGCCGCAGCGGCGTGTTGCTGATCCACGGCCTGACCGGCACGCCGATGGAAATGCGCCTGCTCGGCAAAGGCCTGAACAACGCCGGCTTCAGCGTCTGCGGAGTGCAGTTGGCCGGGCACTGCGGCAGCGTGGATGACCTGCTTGCCACCGGCTGGCACGATTGGTACGCCAGCGTCGAGAAGGCCGCCGACGCGATGCTGGGCAAGGTCGATCATCTGTTTGTCGGCGGCTTGTCGATGGGTGCGTTGCTGGCGCTGAAACTGGCCGCCGACCGGCCGACGCAAATCGCCGGGGTCGGCGTCTACGGCGCCACCTTTCGCTACGACGGCTGGAGCATCCCGTGGTTGGCGCGATTGGCCTTCATGTTGCCGCTGCTGAAAAAACTCGGCATCGGTCGCCAGCGCAACTTCATGGAACAACCACCCTACGGCATCCGCGACGAGCGCCTGCGTGCACAGATCAGCACCGCCATGCTCGGTGGTGACAGCGCCGCTGCCGGCCTGCCTGGCAACCCGTGGTATTCGCTGGCCGAGCTGTACGGCCTGGCCGCCCAGGTGCGCCGCCAGTTGCCGCAGGTCACCGCGCCGTGCCTGGTCGCGCACGCCAGCGACGACGACGTCGCCAGCATCCGCAATGCGCAGCTGGTGATGCGCGAAGTCAGCGCCCCTGCCGAGCTGTTGCTGCTCGACGACAGCTACCACATGATCACCATCGACAAGCAGCGGCGCACGCTGATCCGGCATTCGGCGGCGTTCTTCGAACGCATCGTCGCCGCGGACCTGCCGCAGCGCGCGGTGGCCTGACATGCCCGACGCTGGCGCCCTGACCCCGCTGGTGCTTACTTTGTGGATGCTCAACATCGCCTTCGATACCACCGGCCAGCTGGCCTTCAAGGCAGCCGCCGGTGACCAGCGCGCCGGCGACGGCCTGGCGCGCTGGAAGTACATGGCGCTGCGCCCGTGGTTGTGGCTCGGGATCAGTTGCTACGTATTCGAATTCCTGGTGTGGATTGCCTTCCTGTCGTTGATCCCGTTGTCTGAAGGGGTGTTGCTGGGCTCGATCAACATCGTCGCGATCATGCTCGCCGGCCGCTTGCTGTTTGGTGAAGAGCTGACCCGGCTGCGCGTGCTCGGCGTCGCCCTGGTGACACTCGGTGTGGCCGTGGTCGGGGTGGCCGGATGAGACGCTTCTACCTGTTCGGGTTTCTGCTGTTGATGGCCTTCGACACGCTTGCGCAGATCAGCTTCAAGTACGCCGGTACCCGGGCATTGCCGGTCGCGGCCAGCGTCGGGTGGCTGCTGCGCGTGTTCGGGCAGCCATGGATCTACGGCGCGCTGGTCGGCTACGTCGGCGCGTTTTTTACCTGGATGGCGCTGCTCAAGCACGCGCCGATCGGCCCGGCGTTTGCGGCCTCGCATCTGGAACTGGTGTCGGTGATGCTGCTGTCGATCTGGCTGTTCGGCGAACACCTCAACGCCGCACGCGTGCTGGGCGCCGTCGCGATCATCGCCGGCATCGTCTGTCTGGGCTTGGCCGAAAGCCGCGAACAGGTGCCCGAGGCCAGCACGCCGACGATGTCGGCCTGAGCACGCTACGCTGCACGCATGCTGCCTCGTCGCCACCA
>JBDTIE010000173.1:0-7651 GCA_039936515.1 Rhodanobacter sp.
GGCGCTGGTGATGGCCATTGATGCCAAGCTGCTGATCCTGGACGAGCCCACGCTGGGTCTGGACATTCTCTATCGCAAGCAGTTCTACCAGAGCCTGCTGGAGGATTACTTCGACGAGAACAAGACGATCATCGTCACCACCCACCAGGTGGAGGAAGTCGAGCACATCCTCACCGACCTGATGTTCATTCGCGATGGCCGGATCGTGCTCGACGCGGACATGGAGGCGGTCGGCGAACGCTTCATCGAGGTGCTGGTCAATGCCGAGCATGCCGGCGCCGCACGCGCGTTGAAGCCGCTGGACGAACGCCAGGTGTTCGGCAAGAGCATCTTCCTGTTCGATGGCGCACCACGCGCACAGCTGGAAACCCTGGGCGAGACCCGCCGCCCGACCATCAGCGACCTGTTCGTCGCCACCATGAAAGGTACCTACGCATGAAAACCGGGGCCATCAACAACCTGTACTGGCTGGTGAAGCGCGAGTTCTGGGAACATCGCGGCGGCTTCCTGTGGGCGCCGGTCATCACCGCCGGCATCTTCCTGCTGCTGACCATCATGGGCGTGGTCACCGCCGAAGTGCTCGGCGCCCGCCATGGCATCAGCATTGGCGCCAGTGGTCAGTTGCGACAAGTGATCTCGCAGATGGACGCCGGCGACATGAGCCAGGTCGGCATGGCGCTGGACCTCACCATGTTCTCGGCAATGGCGCTGATCACGGTGGTGCTGGGCTTTGTGGTGTTCTTCTACTGCCTGGGTGCGCTGTATGACGACCGCCGCGACCGCAGCGTGCTGTTCTGGAAGTCGCTGCCCATTTCCAACACCAGCACCGTGCTGTCCAAGGTGATCAGCGCCACGATATTGGCGCCGGTGATCGCGGTGGTCGTCGGCATCGCGGCAGGGCTGCTGCAACTGCTGATCGTGGCCATCGTGTTGTCCTTCCACGGCGTCAACGTATGGCAGTTGCTGCTGCTGGCCCATCCGTTTCGCATCACCGCCAACCTGATCGGCTACCTCCCGATCTATCTGCTCTGGGCGCTGCCTTCGGTCGGCTGGCTGTTGTTGTGCTCTGCCTGGGCGCGCAGCAAGCCATTCCTCTGGGCAATCGCGTTGCCCGTGGCCACCGGGCTGGTGATTTCCTGGTTCGGCATCATGGGCCTGTTCAACCTGTCCGCCGGCTGGTTCTGGCAGGAAGTCGTGCTGCGCGGCCTGCTGAGCGTGTTTCCCGGCAGCGGCACCTTGGCCAGTCTGGGGCAATCCAGCCCGCGCGGCTCGATGAACGGCCTGAGCCTGATGGATCTGAGCCAGAGCTACCAGGTACTGGCAACGCCAAGCCTGTGGATCGGCCTGGTCATCGGCGTGGCCCTGCTGGCCGGCGCAATCTGGTTTCGCCGCTGGCGCAGTGACATCTGACTCGCGCCACTATCCCACGGAGCACAGCTCATGAAATTCCACTGCATCGTCAGCGTGTTGCTGGCGGCGACCCTGGCGGCAGGTTGCACGAATGACGGCGACCACAGCAGCGTCGGTTTCGGCACCACCAGCTTTGCCAACGGCCGCATCAAGGTCAGCGACAACGCCGCCACGGTGCATGTCAAAGGCGCGCCGCAGGCGGTGATCGGCACCAGCGGCAGCCTGCAGATCGGCCACGACGTCATCGCCACCAACCCCGCGCAGCAGGCGCTGCTGCGCGACTACTACCGCCATGCCGCGGCGGTGCGCGAGCACGGCATCGCCACCGGCAAGGCCGGCGCCGCCGTCGCTGGCCAGGCCATCAGCAGCGTCGCCAAGGGCCTGGCCAGCGGCAACACCGACAACATCGACCAGGAGATCGATGCCAAGGCGGCGCGGGTGGAACTGGAGGCCCGCAAGATCTGCCTGGACCTGGTTGGCGTGAAAGCGGCACAGGACGCATTGGCCGCGCAACTGCCTGCGTTCAACCCTTACGCACACGTCATCGATGCCAGTGCGACGAGCGATTGCAAGACGATCGAGAAGCCTTGATCGGGCACGTTGCTGAGCGCCGTGACCGATAACGAACTCCACGACTTCAAGAAAGGACACCCATCCATGAAAACGTTCCTGAGCACGCTCGCACTGACCGCGTTGTTGCCGTTGGCCGCCTGCGGTCAATCCGCTTCGGACGGCACCCAGTTGGGTACCGGCAACGCGACACAGATGACCCCGGACGCGTCCCAGCCGACCGGGATATCCGGGCAAATCCACAAGGCAATGCAGAAGGCCAAGCACGAGCTGGCAACCGAGAACATCGACGTCAACAGCATTCACATCAACTCCGGCCAACACCACGAGAAGGATTCGCGGCCCAAGGCCGAGATCACGCCCCAGGGCGAGTTGCTGATCGCGGGCAAGAAAGTCAACGCCACGCCAGCGCAGCAGACCCTGCTGCTGGATTACCGCAAGCAGATTGTCGGCGTCGCTGAATCCGGCATGGATATCGGCAGCCAGGGCGCGGAGCTTGGCATCAGCGCGGCCAAACAGGCGCTGTGGGGCAAGTTGTCGGGCAAAAGCGACGATGCCATTGAAACTGCCATCAAACCGCAAACCGAAAAGATCCGCGCCGCCGCGCTCCAGCTGTGCCAGCGCCTGCCCGACCTGCTGACCGCGCAGCAGAAACTGGGCGCGGCCATGCCCGAGTTCCAGCCCTACGCGACGATGCAACAGAAGGACGTGGATGACTGCGGCAAGCACAAGGACGGCACGAGGGGCTTCGCCGTATTCACCGATTGATGCAGCGGTACACAACCCTCATGCCTGTGAGGGACGGTCACGTGCCTGCAAAAAAGGCGATCCAAAGCGGGAGCCCGCTTGCGCGCAATGAAGCCGTCCCAAGCAGGACAAAATGCGTATTTACATCGTTCCCGTCACTTTTCTATTCGCTGCAGGTGTGGCCGGCTGCGGAGTCACTAGCTGCGATGCCGTCACCACGGTCATGGCCAGTCACGCCAGCGGTGGTGGCATTGAAGCTCATGCACCCGGCCGCCCCGATGCCAGGATCACGCCGCCGGTGATCTGGACATCGCAGTCACAGAGGTCGCCGTGACGCGCGAGAAACGCGAGCTGTTACAAAAAGTGTGCGTCATCACCCTGTTGATGCGCGATCCTGAAATTACCACCGGTAACCCTAGCATCGGGAGTTGACTTGCATCGCCTTGGTAGACCTCGGACAGACCCGGGGGGAAAGCTGCTTGCCATCCAGCTCGACGGTTCAGCCCTATGCATTGACCGAGAGCCGCGAAGCCGATGAGTGCCAACGCGGCCCGAACGCCCATGCATCACATTGAGTATCTCGACATGCACTCGATCAGCAAGAAAGCGAGAACCGCCGGATTCGTCTATCTATTGTTGACACTCGTCGCGCCCTACCGCCTGGTCTATATACCGAACGCCTTGTTCGTGACCGGAAACGCGACAGCAACGGCGGCCAATATTGCGGCGCACGAGACGATCTTCCGCTTCGGCCTCTTCAGCGACCTGCTCACCGGCGTCATCCAGATCTTCCTCGCGCTGGCGTTCTACCAGCTGTTCAAGGACGTGAACCACAAGCAGGCCGCACTGTTGCTGATCGTGGGCGGGATCTTGATCCCCGCGATCTACTTCTTCAATGTGGTCAACGACGCCGCCGCACTCCTGCTTGTGCGCGGCGCCGATTTCCTGTCGGTGTTCAGCCAGGAGCAGCGTGAGGCGCTGGCGCTGCTGTTCCTCAAGCTGCACGGCCAGGAAATCGGCGCCGCGGAGATCCTATGGGGGCTGTGGCTGTTCCCGATGGCAACCCTCGTGCTGCGATCAAAATTCCTGCCGCGGCTGTTCGGCTATTTGTTGATCCTCAACGGCGTGGCCTACGTGGCACAAAGCTTCGCCTGGGCGGTATTGCCACAATTCCAGGACATCCTGTCGGACATCGCATGGCCAATCCAGTTTGGAGAGCTCGCGTTCATGCTGTGGCTGCTGATCATGGGCGCACGCAGCGGATTTCGCCGCACCACCGGCGAGGTCTTGAATGCCACTTGAGTTGTCTTGTCTGCGTGCCAGGTCGCTTCCTTCCCTGGATCGAGGAGTTCTCATTGAAGCTGATGACAAGAACGCCGCTGCATGACGTCAGGGTGCATGTGAGGTTCGAACAGACTTCGCTTTGGACCTCCGTCATGTATTGCCAGATCTACCGGAATCTCCTCCGGATTTGCCGACCTGCCGATGTGCAGGACATCCGCGAAGGCGAGGGATTGATCGGCCAGTCAAGCTTCGTTGCTTGCCGTCGTCGCGTTGATCGACGTGCTTGCCGTGAAGATTTTTCTGTCGCTGGACCTGTCGCTCAGACCGGCCCAATAGTTGAATGGGGCCGGGGAAGCGTACCGACGTTGATCGGGCTGCTGAGTATCCCGGGGTCATGGGCGTCTTACACTTTTCTCAGCGTCATCGAGGTCGCGTTGCTGGCCATCGGCTACGCCTTGCACTGGCCGAAACAAGCCACCACCTGATGCAGGAGCGCAACCATGCGCGATCGGCTGCGGGCGACAATTTCCCAAGAACCTTCCGCGCACGGCTGTGCTCCTGCGACAATCGTTTCAGCGCGGGGCGGGCCCTGCTGGCCCGCTCATTCGCCGTGGATGCCGCCGCGGGTCAAGGTCATCGGATCGAGCAGCTTTTTCAACTCGTCCTTCGACAAGCCGGTGGTTTCCAGCGCCACGTCCATGATCGGGCGCTGTTCCTTGTAAGCCTTCTTCGCCGTGGCCGCGCCCTTCTCGTAGCCGATCACCGGGTTGAGCGCGGTGACCAGGATCGGGTTCATCGCCAGCGCCTGGTTGACGCGCGGCTTGTTGACGGTGAAACCGGCAATGGCCTTGTCCGCCAGCAGCACGCTGACATTGGCCAGGATCTCGATCGACTGCAACAGGTTGTAGGCAATCAGCGGCAGCATGACATTGAGCTGGAAATTGCCCGACTGCCCGCCGATGGTGATGGCCGCATCGTTGCCGATGACCTGCGCGGCAACCATGACCACCGCCTCCGGAATCACCGGGTTGACCTTGCCCGGCATGATCGACGACCCCGGCTGCAACGCCGGCAATGCAATTTCGCCCAGGCCCGCCAAGGGGCCGGAGTTCATCCAGCGCAGGTCGTTGGCAATCTTCATCAGGCCCACGGCCAGCGTCTTCAACTGCCCGGACAATTCCACCGCCGCGTCCTGTGCGGCCATGCCCTCGAAGTAATTTTCCGCCGACTCGAACTTCTGTCCGGTCAGCTTCTTCAGCTGCGCCGCCATCGCCGGGCCGAATTTCGAATCGGCGTTGATGCCGGTGCCCACGGCGGTGCCGCCCTGCGGCAGGCGGCGCATGCGCTTGAGTGCGTCCTCGATGCGCTCCATCGCCGAGCCGATCTGCGCCGACCAGCCGGACAGCTCCTGGCCGAAGGTGATGGGCATGGCATCCATCAGATGCGTACGACCGGTCTTGGGCGTGTTCTTCAGCTCGCGCGCACGCTTGTCGATGGCCTTTTTCAGGTGCTTGAGCGCTGGCAGCAACTGCTCGGACGTGGTCAGCGTGGCGCTGACGTGGATCGTGGTCGGAATCACGTCGTTGGAGCTCTGCCCGTAATTGACGTGATCATTGGGGTGCACCTTGGCGCCGGCGGCCACCGCCAGGTGGGCGATGACCTCGTTGGCGTTCATGTTGGTGCTGGTGCCCGACCCGGTCTGGAAAATGTCGATCGGAAACTGCGCGTCGTAGTCACCCTCGGCCACCGCCAGCGCCGCCTTGCGGATGGCCGCGGCCTGGTTCTTCTTCAGGTGCCCAAGGGTCAGGTTGACGTCGGCCGCCGCCGCC
Source organism: Rhodanobacter sp. (assembly GCA_039936515.1). Classification (GTDB taxonomy): domain Bacteria; phylum Pseudomonadota; class Gammaproteobacteria; order Xanthomonadales; family Rhodanobacteraceae; genus Rhodanobacter. The sequence continues at coordinate 5,841 of JBDTIE010000173.1, forward strand.
TTGATCAGGCCCAGCGCGCGGATAAACTGGCGCGGCAGATACAGGCCGGAGATGGGAAAGTTGTCGATGGCGCGCTGGGTCTGCGCGCCGTACAGCGCGTCGGCGGGCACCTGCAGCTCGCCCATGCTGTCGTGCTCGATGCGGTACGTATTCATGCGAAACATCCTGTGCAGTGATGGGTTGGGCTGACCAAACCTGTCAACGATAAGCGGGAACGGCGCCGTTGCAAAGCCCCCGGAACCGCGACAACGTGGGGCGCGACACGCCCGCACGATAGAATGCGCGCTTGCCCACGGTGGAAACCTCCATGTCGCTCACCACGCTCACTGCCCTGTCGCCACTGGATGGCCGCTATGCCGACAAGGTCGCACCCCTGCGGCCGATCTTCAGCGAATTCGGGCTGATGCACCGGCGTGTGCAGGTGGAGATCGAATGGCTGCTGGCGCTGGCCGCCGCGCCCGACGTGCCGGAACTGGCGCCCTTCGCTCCGGCCCAGATCACCGCCCTGCGCGCGCTGGCCAGCGACTTCGGCAGCGCCGAGGGCGAGCGCGTCAAGGCCATCGAGGCCACCACCAACCACGACGTCAAGGCCATCGAGTACTTCATCAAGGAGCGCATGGCCGCCGACCCGGCGCTCGCGGACGCGAGCGAGTTCGTGCACTTCGGCTGCACCAGCGAGGACATCAACAACCTCTCCTACGCGCTGATGCTGCGCGACGCCCGCACCGACGTGCTGTTGCCGCAACTGGACGCTGTCATCGCGCGCCTGCGGGACTTGGCGCACAGCAACGCCGGCGTGTCGATGCTGGCGCGCACGCATGGCCAGACCGCATCGCCCACCACGCTGGGCAAGGAAATGGCCAACGTCGTCGCCCGCCTGTCGCGCCAGCGCGCGCAACTGGCGGCGGTGGAAATCCAGGGCAAGATCAACGGCGCGGTCGGTAACTACAACGCCCACCTGGTCGCCTACCCCGATGTCGACTGGCGCGCCTTTGCCGAACGCTTCGTGCGCAGCCTCGGCCTGGGCTGCAACGCCTGGACCACGCAGATCGAACCGCACGACGGCATCGCCGAATATTGCGACGCCGTGCGCCGCGCCAACACCATCCTGATCGACCTGGCGCGCGACATCTGGGGCTACATCTCGCTGGGCTATTTCGGCCAGACTGTGAAAGCTGGCGAAGTCGGCTCCTCGACCATGCCGCACAAGGTCAACCCGATTGATTTCGAAAACGCCGAAGGCAACTTCGGCATCGCCAACGCCCTGCTCGGCCACTTTGCTGAAAAACTGCCGATCAGCCGCTGGCAGCGCGACCTGACCGACTCCACCGTGCTGCGCGCCCTTGGCGTCGCCTTCGGCCACACGCTGGTCGCCCTCGCGTCACTGCAAAAAGGCCTGGGCAAACTCAACGTCAATGCCGAGCGCATCGCCGCCGACCTCGACAACAGCTGGGAAGTGCTGGCCGAAGCCGTGCAAACCGTCATGCGCCGCTACGGCCTGCCCAAGCCCTACGAGCAACTCAAGGCCCTGACCCGCGGGCACGGCATCACGCGCGAATCCATGCGCGAGTTCATCGGCGGCCTGGACCTTCCATCTGATGCAAAGCAGCGTCTGCTGGATCTGACGCCGGCGGGGTATACCGGGTTGGCGGAAAAGCTGGCGAACGACATCTGAGCGCGGTTGCCTGTCTAGCTCGCCGCTGCCACCAGCGATAGGCGCGCATGCAATTGCCGACCCTACGGCCTGTTCCCGCACTTTCGACGGCCATACGACGTCACGCCACGATTCGCAATCAACACATCGGCATCGG
>JBDTIE010000174.1:0-2899 GCA_039936515.1 Rhodanobacter sp.
GGCGCAATCCAAGCGACGCGCCGCTGCCCGTACGCATGCAACGCTGCGCGAACGAGCGCTTTTCACCGCACCGACGGGCCGGTCCACTACTCTGGGTGCCATGACTGCCAGCGCGCCGACTTTCGCCGAGTTGGATATTGCCGCCACACCGGCCTGCCTGCGCGTGCGTGGCGCATGGACGCTGCCGCATTACCAGGCGCTGGAGCGCGAGTTGCTGCCACTGCGCGGGCACATCGGTGCCGACACAGTCATCAACCTGGATGGCGTTGACGCGCTGGACACCGCCGGTGCCGCGCTGATGGTGCATCTGCTCGGTGCCGCACGCCTTCAGGATCTGGCGCTCGAAGCGGCGCAATGGCCACCGGCCCGACGCGCGCTGCTGGAAACCGTCGGCGCGGCGATGCAGGAATACCGTCGCCAGCCACGACCCAAACCTCCCAATACGGCGTTGCTGCTTCTGGAACGCGTTGGTACGGCAGTCGACAACTTCTATCGTCAGGCGCTGCAGCTGCTTGGCTTCATCGGCCTGACCCTGCAGACGCTGGCGCGCGGCTTCTTTCACCCAAGGCGCTGGCGTATCACCGCACTGGTGGCGCACGTGGAACAGACAGGGCTGGACGCGGTGCCGATCGTCGCGCTGCTGTCGTTTCTGGTCGGTGCGGTGGTGGCGTTTCTCGGCGCCACGGTGCTCGCGGACTTTGGCGCGACCATCTTCACGGTGGATCTGGTGGCGTTTTCGTTTCTGCGCGAATTCGGCGTCCTGCTGACCGCTATCTTGCTGGCTGGACGCTCGGCGAGCGCGTTCACCGCGCAGATCGGCTCGATGAAGGCACGCGAGGAAATCGACGCGATACGCACGCTCGGGCTGGACCCGATGGAGCTGCTGGTGTTGCCGCGCGTGCTGGCGCTGCTGATCGCGCTGCCGCTGCTGAGTTTTCTGGCCATGCTCGCCGGCATTTTCGGAGGCGCCATGGTTTGCGTGTTCGCGCTGGACATCACCCCGTCGATGTTCCTGTCCATGCTGCACTCCGACACTGGGGTGCGGCACTTCCTGGTGGGTCTGAGCAAAGCCCCGGTGTTCGCGTTCCTGATCGCGGTCATCGGTTGCCTGGAGGGTTTCCGCGTCAGCGGCAGTGCGCAATCAGTGGGCGAACACACCACCTCCAGCGTGGTGCAGTCGATCTTCGTGGTGATCGTCATCGACGCCATTGCCGCGCTGTTCTTCATGGAAATCGGCTGGTGAGCATGCCTAGCGAAGACGCACCGCCACACGCCACCGTGATCGAAGTGCGCCGCCTGCTCAACCGCTTCGGCGCGCAAACCGTGCACGAGGACCTGGAGCTGGATGTTTTCCGCGGCGAAATCCTCGGCGTGGTCGGCGGCTCAGGTTCCGGAAAATCCGTATTGCTGCGCTCCATCGTTGGTCTGCAGCGGCCGACTGGCGGAACCGTACGCGTGTTCGGCGAAGACTTGCTGGCAATGGACACGCGACAGCGCTCGCTGATTGAACGGCGCTTCGGCGTGATGTTTCAGCATGGCGCGCTGTTCTCCTCGCTGACCGTGGCCGAGAATATCGCGCTGCCGCTGATCGAACATGGCGGGTTGGACCGCGAGGACGCCGCGCACCTGGCCGGGGTGAAACTGGCTCTGGTCGGCCTGTCGCGGGACGCCGCGGACAAGCCGCCCTCGGCGCTGTCGGGTGGCATGATCAAACGCGCCGCGCTGGCGCGCGCGCTGGCGCTGGACCCGGAAGTACTCTTCCTGGACGAACCCACTTCCGGGCTCGATCCCATCGGCGCAGCGGCCTTTGACCAACTGCTGCTGACCCTGCGCAACGCACTGGGACTGACCGTGTTTCTGGTCACGCACGACCTGGACACCCTATATACAGTGTGTGACCGCGTGGCCGTCGTGGCACAAAGGAAGATCCTGGTTTCCGGAACGCTGGGCGCCGTGGCGGCAGCAGACGACGCTTGGGTGCAGGCGTACTTCCACGGCCCACGTGGCCGTGCGGCGGAACAGGCGGCAGAACGCTCCACGGAGAAAACCTGAGATGGAAACGCGTGCGCATCATGTCCTGATCGGACTGTTTACCCTCATCGTCGTGGCTGCAGGACTGCTGTTTGGGCTGTGGCTGGCCAATGCCAGCACGGACAAGGCGTTCAATGACTACGATGTCGTGTTCAACGAGGCGGTCAGCGGCCTCAGTCAGGGCGCCGCCGTGCAATACAACGGCATCAAGGTCGGTGACGTCAGCCGGCTCAGGCTCGATCCGGCCGACCCGCGCCGCGTCTTGGCGCGCATCCGCGTCGCAGCCGACACACCGGTCAAGCGCGACACCCACGCCAAGCTGGCGCTGACCGGGCTGACCGGGTTGTCGATCATCCAGCTCAGCGGCGGCTCGCCGCAGTCGCCAAGCCTGCGTGGCAGCGATGGCAACGTGGGCGTCATCGTCGCCGACCCTTCACCGCTTACCAAGCTGCTGGCTGGCGGCGAAAACCTGATGCTCAACATCAACGAAGTGGTAGCCAAGGCCAGTCATCTGCTGTCCGACGACAACGTCGCGCACATCGACAACACGCTGGCGCACATGGATCAGATGACCGGCGCAGTGGCCGCAGAGCGCGACGACATCCGCCAGTTGCTGCAACAACTGGCGCTGGCGAGCCGCACGGCCAACACCACGCTGGCCCAGACCGAACAACTGGCACGCAACGCGAATGGATTGCTCAATGGCCCCGGCAAGGCTGCGCTGGACAGCATGCAGGCCTCGATGGCGTCGCTGCAGCGTGCCACCGAGAGCATCGACCGCCTGCTTGGCGACAACCACGATGGGCTGGACAACGGCATCCGCGGGCTGGGCGAAATCGGCCCGGCCATCATTGAGTTCCGCAAGACC
>JBDTIE010000175.1:0-1680 GCA_039936515.1 Rhodanobacter sp.
CGCACCATGTCCACGTGGCCCAGCCGCACCGGGTCGGCAAACGCCGCGGCGCCGACATACACCCGCGCTTCCAGGGTCGCGTTGTCCACCACCAGCAAGGCCGCCGAACTGCGCGGTGGCAGACGCACGATGTAGTCGGCCACGCGCTCTTGCGCAGCGCGTTGCAGGTTGGCGTCGATAGTGGAGACGATGCGCCGTACCGAAGGTTGCTGCTGGTGCAGGCGCTGGGCGAGCAAGGCCGCCGACAGCGGCGCGCGCAGCGAACGGGCGACCACCGGCTCCATCGCCGCGTCACGTACTTGCGCGGCGCTCCACACCCCCAGGTCGCGCATGCGCCGCAGCACCTTGTCGCGGGCCGCACGCGCCGCGTCGGCATGGCGGTCCGGGCGCAGGCGACTGGGCGCTTGCGGCAGCACCGTGAGCAGCGCCGCCTCCGCGCGCGACAACTCCCTGGCGCTTTTGCCCAGATACGCCCACGACGCGGCTTCCACGCCTTCAATCGGGCCACCGAACGGTGCGTGGTTGAGATACAGGTCGAGGATCTGCGCCTTGTCCAGGTGCGCCTCCAGTTGCAGCGCGCGCAGGATCTGCACGGCCTTGCCACCGACCGTATGCGGGTGAAACCAACCCGAGCCGGGGGCGATGATGCGCGCCACCTGCATGGTCAGCGTGGAGCCGCCAGAAACGAAGTGACCATGCCGCGCGGCACTGGCGGTGCTGCGCAGCAGTGCCCACGGATTCACGCCCGGGTGATGGCGAAACCAGCGGTCCTCGTAGTTGAGCAGCGCGCTCAGGTACAGCGGCGACACCTGCGCGGCGGTGGTCGGGTAGCGCCACACGCCGTCGCGGTCGGCAAAGGCGCGCAGCGGCGTGCCGTCGCGGGCCAGCACCACGCTGCTGGCGCCGTCGCTTGTGGGCAGCGGCAGCGGAAACAGGCGGTCGAGCGCGAATGCGGCGAGCAACAACGCCGCCACCACGATCAGGCTGGCGCGCGCCCCGCGATACGCCCGCGAGCGGGCTCCTACCGGTGCGCGCACGATGGCTTCATGGCTCGACCACGGTGATTTTCGCCGGCGCCACCTTGCCGATGCCGCGGATGGCGGGACGGTACATGTCCTCCACCAGCGGCGGCGGCACGGTATACGTGCCCGGCGTCACCGCGCGCACCAGGTAGAACACGCGAGCGGTTTGGCCGCGGCGCAGGTCCAGCGCGGCGACGTAGCGGTCATCGCGGTACTCCTCATGCACGATGTTGGCGGCGGACGCATGCTCGTCCATCGCGATGCCATCGACGACCACGCCCGACCATGCTTGCGCCCCGCCAAGGTTGAGGTTTTCCACCTCCAGCCCGCCCGGCAACAGGTCGGTGGCCAGCGCGTTGCGGATGTTGCTGCGCGCTTGCATCTTCAACTGCACGATGAGCGTGTCGCCTTCCTTCAACGTGTCGCCGGTCCACGGCTTGCCGTCAGTCGTGTAGTAGCTGCGCTGCACGTCGATCTGGCTGGCGTCCGCGGCCGGGGCCTTGAGCGGGATGCCGGCCACGTCCAGCGTGACGAAGATGGTCGCCTGGCTGGTGGGCTGCACGCTGACGCCAGCGTCGAGTTCGGCCGCAGTGAGGTTGCGGCTCCACAGCCGCTGCGCCGGCGCAGCTTCGGTCTTGCCGTCGACGGTCAGCGAGAC
>JBDTIE010000176.1:0-4313 GCA_039936515.1 Rhodanobacter sp.
CGGCACGTACAGCGCGGTCTCGGCCACGGGCAGGCCGCTCAAGGCGAGCGGCGCAGTCCAGTACAGGAACAACGCAGCGCCCAGGCCAAACACCGACTGCCAGAAATACTTCCAGCGCGCCGGCAGGCCGCGACTGTCCTTCATCACCAGCTTGCGGTAGTCGTCGTAGAAACCGATCACGCCAAAGGCAAGCATCACCGCCAGCACGATCCACACGTAGCGGTTGTGCAGGTCGGCCCACAGCATCGTGGCGATGGTGACCGACAGCAGGATCATTACCCCGCCCATGGTTGGCGTGCCGGCCTTGACCAGGTGCGTCTGCGGCCCGTCGCTGCGCACCACCTGGCCGGCCTTGAGCGCACTGAGCTTGCGGATCAGCGAAGGCCCCATCAACAGCGACAACGACAACGCGGTCAACGCCGCCATGATCGTGCGGAAGGTGATGTACTGGAAAAGATGCAGCGCCGTGAAGTGGCGCGCCATCCAGTCGGCCAGTTCAAGCAGCATGCGGCGCACCTCCGTCGGTGCCGGTGGGCATCGCGCCGGCATCGGCCAGCGCCGCCACCACCTGCTCCATCCCCGCCGAGCGCGAACCCTTGACCAGGCAGGTCACGCCTGCGTGCAACTGGCCGCGCAGAGCGGCAATGAGCGCGTCCTTGTCGGCAAAGTGTTCACCGCCGGCGCCAAACCCCGCCACCGTGGCCACGCCCAGCGCGCCCACCGCCAACAGTCGATCGACCCCGCGCTCGCGCGCCTGCACACCCAGCGTGGCGTGCAGCGCCTGCGCCGCGGCGCCGAGCTCGGCCATGTCGCCAAGCACCAGCCAATGTTCGCCGGCGGACAGCAGCAGGGTGTCGATCGCCGCAGCCATCGAGCCGGGGTTGGCGTTGTAGGTGTCGTCGATCAGCGTGCCGCCGTCGGTCGCGGCGCAGCGTTGCAGGCGACCGCTTACGCCGCGGGCCTGGTCCAGTCCGGCCACGATGGTTGCCAGCGGCACGTCCAGTGCCAGCGCCACGGCTGCCGCTGCCAGCGCGTTGAGCACGTTGTGCCGACCCGGCAGCGGCAGGCGCACCGCTGCCTCGCCGCCGGGCGTGACCAGCACGAACCGCGAACCGGCCTCGGCGTGCTCGATGTCGCGCGCGCTCACCTCGGCGGGCTTTGCCAGGCCAAAGTGCAGCACGCGGCGCGGACCGGCCAGGCCGGCAAAGAACGGCGCGAACGCATCGTCGGCATTGATGATCGCCACGCCATCCGCCGGCAGCGCTTCATACAACGCGCCCTTGGTCTGCGCCACGCCTTCGATGCTGCCCAGGCGCTGCAGATGCGCCGGCGCGATCAGCGTGACCACACCCACGTCCGGCCGTGCGATGCCGGCCAGATAGGCGATGTCGCCGGGCTTGCCGGCGCCCATCTCGAACACCGCGAACTGCGTGTCCGCCGGCATCGCCAGCAGGCTGAGTGGCAGGCCCAGTTCATTGTTGTGGTTGCCGGCGCTGACATGCGTGCGCCCATGCCCGGCCAGGATGCCGGCGACCAGGGTCTTGACCGTGGTCTTGCCATTGGAGCCGGTAATACCCACCACGCGCACGTCGCGTTGCGCGCGCATCGCGCTGGCCAGGTCACCCAGGGCCAGCGTGGCGTCCGCCACCAGCACCTGCGGCAGGTCGCAGTCGACCTTGCGCGTCACCAGCGCGCCGCTGGCGCCTTGCGCGGCGGCGGCAGCGACGTAGTCATGCCCGTCCACACGCTCGCCGCGCAGCGCGACATACAAGTCACCCGGACGCACGCGCCGGCTGTCCACGGTGACGCCCGCCACCCCCGCATCGGCGCCGCGCAAGTGGCCGCGCGTCCACATGGCGATGGCTGATAGCCGCATCATGCGCGCGGCTCCCGCTGCAACTTTTCCAGCGCGCCGTGGGCCACCGCCATGTCGTCGAAGGCATGACGCCCAAGCGCACCGTCCTGATAGGTCTCGTGGCCCTTGCCGGCGATCAGCACCACGTCACCGGCGCGCGCAGCGGACAGCGCCGTATGAATGGCCTTGGCGCGGTCGCGCTCGACTTGCGGCCCGGATGCGCCCATGCCGGCGACGATCTGCGCGACGATGGCCGTGCCATCTTCGCCTCGCGGGTTGTCATCAGTGACGATGGCCGCATCAGCCAGGCGCGCGACAATCGCGCCCATCAACGGCCGCTTGCCGGCATCGCGCTCGCCGCCGCAACCAAAAACGCACACAAGCCGGCCGGCGCAATGCGCGCGCAGCGCGGTCAGCACCTGCTCCAGCGCATCGGGCGTGTGCGCGTAATCGACCACCACCAGCGGCTGACCCGGCGTACCACCCAGGCGATTCATGCGCCCATTCACCGGCTGCAAGGTCGCCAGCGCGGCGACGATGCGCTCGAACGGTTCACCCAGCGCGCCCAGGCAGGCGACCACCACCAGCAGGTTGGCAATATTGAATCGCCCCAGCAGATGACTGCTGACCGCACGCGAACCCCACGGCGTGCGCAGCGCGAAACCAAGGCCCTGCGCGGACGTCTGGATGGCCGATGCGCTGACCACCGCGCCGTCGGTGCCGCTCATGCTGATCGCCAGCGGCTGCACATCAGCGGACAACTGCGCCAACAGCTGCGCGCCGAAGGCATCGTCAATGTTGATCACCGCGTGCTGCAACCCGGGCCACGCAAACAGCCGCGCCTTGGCCGCGCCATAGACTTCCATGCTGCCGTGGTAATCGAGGTGGTCGCGGGTGAGGTTGGTGAACGCGGCAATCTCGAAATCCACCGCGCCGACACGGTCCTGCGCCAGCGCGTGTGATGACACTTCCATCGCCACATGGGTGACGCCCTGATCGCGGAATTGCGCCAATTGCGCCTGCACGCTGATCGCATCCGGCGTCGTGCGCTCACCCGCTTGCAGGTGACCATGCAGCCCGGCGCCGAGCGTGCCGATGCTGGCAGCGCGATGACCCAGGAAGGTCAGCGCCTGCGCCAACAATTGCACGCACGAAGTCTTGCCGTTGGTGCCGGTGACGCCAATGATGCGCATCGATTCGGCCGGCCGTTCGTAAAAGCGCGCGGCGATTTCGCCCAGCTGCGCGTGCAGGTCGTCGATCCACAACACCGGCACCTCCTGCACGAGCGCCGGCAGCGCGTCGTCGGCGGCCGCGCCTGGCAGGTGCTCACCGGCCGCAGGACGCTCAGCCAGCACCACGCGTGCACCGCGCTGCACCGCTGATTCGGCAAAGGCCATGCCGTGCGTGCGGGTTCCGCGCAAGGCGACAAACGCGTCGCCACGGCGCACCTGGCGCGAATCCAGGGTCAGGCCGGACAGCACCACGCGCGCAGCGCCGGGCGCCTCCAGCACCTGACGATCGGCGATGCCGAGCAGCAACTGGTCCAGATGACCCGTGCTCATGGCGTGCCCTCGTCGATCGGCGCGTCATCGATTGGCGTCTCCGTCGGCGGTGAGCTGCCCACCAAGCCGCCGGCACCCTGCAGCGGACCGCCGACATACCAGCGGCCGATGTTGTCTGGCGGCACATCGAGCAGACGCAGCGCGCCGTCCATCACCTTGGCGAACACCGGCGCGGACACCATGCCGCCGTAGTAGCTTCCCCTGCGCGGGTTGTCGATGACCACCACGCCAACCAGGCGCGGGTTGCTTGCCGGCACGATGCCGGCGAACGCGGCGGTGTAATTGCTCTTGGCGTAACCGCCGATGCTGGCCTTGTGCGCGGTGCCGGTCTTGCCGGCCACGCTGTAGTTGGCAATGCGCGCGCCTGGCGCGGTGCTGCCCGGCCCGGTCACGGTCTCCATCATGCGCATCAGCTCGCCGGCCACCGACGGCGAGATGATCTGCTTGTCTTCGCTGACGTTGCCCTTGATGAAGGTCGGGGTGTGCATCACGCCACCATCGGCGATGGTCGCGTAGGCATTGGCCAGCTGCAGCACCGTGACGTTGAGCCCGTAGCCATAACCGAGGATGGCCTTTTCCAGCGGCCGCCAGTCGCGGCCGATCTTGAGGTACCCCGATGCTTCGCCGGGAAACCCGCTGTTGGTGCTGTTGCCGAAACCGAATGCGCGATAGGTGTCGTACATCAGCCCGGTATCGAGCTGCATGGCGATATGCGCCGCCCCGACATTGCTGGATTTGGTAATGACCCCGGTCGGGGTCAACACACCCCAGTTGTGCGTGTCGTGAATGTCGTGGCCCTGGAAATACCAGTGGCCGCCGGTGGTGTCGATCAGCGGACTGGTCGGGGTGTATTTGCCGCTGGACAATGCCGCCGCCAGCAACACCGGCTTGATCGT
>JBDTIE010000177.1:0-11273 GCA_039936515.1 Rhodanobacter sp.
CAGCAGGGCCTCCTTGCTGCGCTGCTCGTACGGCAAGTCGAGCGCCGCCGCCACGGCCGGCAAGATGTCATCTCCATCAAGATTGGCCGAGGCAATGCTGGCAATGACGATGTTGCGATGCCTGAGCTGCTCAAACAGCTTCTGGATGAGCAGGGTCTTGCCGGTGCCGACCGCGCCGGTGATCACCACGAAGCCCTCGCCCTGCTCGAACCCGTAGAGCAGGTACGACATCGCGCGCCGATGACCCTTGCTGGGAAACAGCATGGCCGGATCGGGGGTCAACTGGAACGGCTTGCCGTGCAGCTTGTAAAACGCCTGATACATCTTGCTCTCAGAACAAATGGGTGAATTGCACAAAAATCACGTTCACGCCGTAATCGCGCGCGTCCGCGACCGCGGACTGCACGTTGCGGGTATCGTGGCGCAGTCGCAGGCTGCCAAAATTACTCGGGTCAAACTGATGCATGACCGCCAGTTGCGCGTACTGCTTGAAGTTGGCCTGGCCGTCCTGATGCTGGTAACGCTGCCACCCGTACGTCGGCGTGACCGTGGTGGAAGGTCCGACATTGAACAACCATGAGACATTCGCGTTTGAAACTCTTTCCTGCCCGTCGTTGAACAGGAAGTACGTGCGCCGTTCGTCATACAGCGCCAGGCGCAACGTGCTCGTTGGCATCTCGTAGGAGACCGAGCCGGAGGCGCGCTTCATGAGGTAAACGCGCTGCTGGCGCAGCGAAGGAATCGCCGACGCGCCGAGCGACGGAATGGCGCCGATGCCACCCCCCAGCAATTGCTGGTTGAGATCGGTGGGTTGCTCCACGTAGCTTACGGACGTGGTCAGCAAAGCTGCGGTGCGCGTCCATGAAAACTGGTAGCTGCGACCATAGAAGCGGTGCCCGACCATCGCCTTGACGCGATTTCTCGCGCTGGAACGTTCGATACCGACCTCCCAGAAGCTGGCCCCCAACGTATCCACCGTGCCGTCTGCGAGGAAATTGTTTTCCCTGCCGCCGTCGGCAATCAACCTGGTGTTGTCGCTGATCTTCAGCGCCGTCCCCAGCTTGGCAACTGCAAATCGGGCACTGGGACCAAAATCACGCTCGATGCGTTGATCGGAATAATTGAAGTTCCAACTCCATTTGTTGTATTGCGGACTTACAAGGTTGAACTGCACACCATTGCTGGTGATATCCGGAATGCCCGACAGCGAACCACGGCTTTGTCCGGAAATGCCCTTGGTGTCATACATCACGCGGGAATAACTGTAACGCAGCATCATCGCGGCAAAGTTGCCGAGATTCTGGGTCCAGTACGGGCTGAGCGTGCCCCGCGAAACATTGGCGCGATTGCCGTCCAGAAAAAACGTGCCGGAGCCGGACGGCAACTCGTTGTCAATCACCTCGCGCCCGTACAGCGCGCTGCCGTCGACAAACAAATGTTGCGGAAGGACCGTAAGCGTGCCGCGGGCATCAAGTCGTTGCGCCAATTGGTTGCGACGGGATTCGCCTGGATAGAGGTACCCGGTCAGCGTGTAGTTGAGCAGACCCGAAAGCCGCGGACCGTTGTAGGCGGACTTGATGAATGGCTGGATCTGGGTGATCCAGCTGCTTTCTTTCGGACGTCCGCGCGCGGCCAGCGTAAGGTTGTCGGTGTACATCTGGCCAAGCGTGATGCCGGCGGTAACGCCGGGGAATTCGAGGCTGGGCTGCGGCACAAAACCCGGCGGCACGTCGTCAGCGGCGTCCGACGCTTCGTAAGGAGGCACGCCGAGCGTTGGCGGCGTGTCCACGCCGGCGACCTGGGCATTGGCCCCGGGCAGCCAACTGCCCAGAACAATCGACGACAAGACGACTGACGCCGACAGGGTACGCATCTAGGCGCCCTCTCGATGACCAATGGAATATTGGCCGTAGTAACTGTCGTAGTGGTTCTCACTTGCCGGCAGGGAGCTCATGTTGAGAACCAGACCGACGTATTGCGCGTCGCCCAACGCCTGCAGTGCAGAGTTGACGATATGCTGCGGCGTGACACCGGCGGCTATGACGAAGACTACCTGGCCCATGTGCGAGGCCAATACCTGCGACTCCGAGGCCGCCAGCAACGGCGAGGAATCAAACACGAGCAGCCGTCGCATGTTCCGGCCGCCAAGCTCGTCAAGTACGTGCTGCATGCGTTGGCTCGCAAACAGCTCGACAGTCAACGGGTGACGCTGCCCCACTGGAACCACGAGCAGATTGGGCACATCAGTACGCACGATGACCTCGCCAACCGGGCGTTGCTCGTCCACCAGCACGTCCATCAGTCCGGGTCGACCTTCAAGGCCGAGAACGCGGGTGATGTGGGATTTGGGAATGTCGCCGTCCACCAGCAACACTTCGAAATCGACCTCGCGCGCCAGGCTCATGGCGAGGTTCAACGCGGCGAAAGTCTTGCCCTCGCCAGGCATCGCGCTGGCCACCATGATGCGCGCCGCGCGCGCCAACAACTTGCTGCCCTTGCCAAGCGTGTTTTCGATCAACGGACGTTTGATGCGGCGCAGCTCGTCCGCAAGCCTGGAATTGGCCTCGTCACCGACCGGAAGCAGTCCCGCACGTTCCAGTGCCTTGCGATCCACATGACACGCTGGCACAGCTTCTGGAACTGGATCGGCTGTCGGTGCCCTGCGCTGCAGGCGCTCGATCGTCGGCGCCGAATGAGCCGACGCCGCCCCGTCGTGTCGCGGCGTCAGCTCATCCTGTGGCGGCGCCAGCTCATCGTGTGCTGGCGTCTGCGCGTCAGGCTGCAAGGCCTTCAGCCGTTCGGCTGCTTTCTCTACGATACTCATGCCGGCCCCACCACGATGAAATGCTGCACCAACCGGGTAAGTTGTCCGTCAAAAGCAAACCCCAGGACCAACACCACGGCCAGAAGACTGGCGCCGGCGCAAAAACCAAGCACTTCCCGCCGCTGGACATTACGCCGCGATTGCGACACGACCAGGCTCAGCGCGCCGAGCACGGGATAATCTCCGATCTCGCGCAAACCCTTGAGACTGACGAAAACCGGTTTGATCTTGTGCATCAGATAAGCAAACCCCGCACCCAACCCCAGCGCGAACGCAAACACCAGCAAGAGCAGCAGGCCACGCTTCGGGCTGGCCGGGAGCAACGGAACGACAGGCGGGTTGATAACCCGGAATTTCAGGTTATTGCCACTTTGGGTAGCGTCCTGCGAAAGCTCGGCGGTATTCAGACGCTCGACCAACTGGTCGTACTGCTTCTTGGTAACGTCGTAATTGCGCGTCAGCCCCTGCAAGGTGGCCTGAATGTCGGAGATCTTGTCCACGTTGCCCTTCAGATCGGCGATTTGCCGCTTTTGCGAGGCAATCTGGGTAGCCAGCATCTGCACGTTGACCTGGCTGGTATACATCGACTTTTGCATATCCTGATATACGGGATTGTCCGAAGCCACGTTCATCATCGAGCCGCTGCGCATGTCCTTGCGCAAGGCTTCGCGCCGCGTCTGCAGCTGCGCGATCATGCGTCGGGCGGAAATCACGTCGGGGTATTCTTCGGTATAGCTGAGCAACAGCTGGTTCAGTTTCTGCTGGTAGGCCGAGATCTGCTTGTCGATTTCCTGCGTGCGCGGATCAATTGCCGATGATGCCGAGCCGCTGGCCATCGCGCGCATCTGCTGCTGAGTAGTGCCGCGGCCGGCGACGGCCGTGTCGTATTGACCTTGCAGGTTTTGCAACTGGGTCTCGGCCGCCTGCAGGCGACTGAAATAAGTGTTGCCACCCTGGCTCGGGATGTAACCGACGTTCGCCTTCTGGAAATCCGCGAGCTTCTGTTCCGCCTCGTTCAACCGCGCGCCGTAGGCCTGAACCTGCTGCTGCAGGAAGTCTTGCGCCGTGTCGGTTGACGCGGTGTTCGCACCCAGGGTGTCGTTCATGAGGATCTGCAGGAACGCCTGTACCACCTTCTGCGCCATCTGACGATCAGGATCGGAATAGGCAAGGTTGTACAGATCCTTCGGTCCCGCACCCTTCACGCTGAAGGAGCGGCCCAGCTTGAGCAGCAACTCGTCCTTGTCCGCCGGCGTGGTGGCACGCAATGCAAGACCGGTCTTGTCCGCTACCGTCTCCAGGTTGGGACGGGAGAGCAGCGTCTGGGTAATGATCTGCAGGCGACCGCGCACATCCGGTTGCACCGCGACCCCGCGCAGCAACGGATTGGTCAATGCCTCGGTATCGGCATAGACCTGCGCATTGGCTTCATATTTGTTGGGCAGGGAGAACACCAGCACCGCGCCGACGATCATCACGCCCCATGCCAGGATCAACGCATGCCAGCGGAAGCGCCACGTCGCGCGCGCCTCCAGCAGCAAATACTGAAGCAACTCATGCAAATCGATTGATCGGTTCTGCATCACTCTTTTATCTCGATGTCATTGAGAGCTGGCATGCGGGTGGCCGTCGCCTTAAAACAACGACTGCGGAATGATGAGGGTGTCGCCCGGTTGCATGGCCACGTTGTTCTCGATCGCACCGTTCATCAGGTCGCCAAGGCGCACCGCAATGGTCTGCTCCTTGCCGTCGGGTGTCCGGCGCGCGATCTTTGCGTTGTTGCCAGAGGCAAACTTGGTGAGGCCGCCGACATCGATCATCACGTCCAGCAAGGTCATCCCGCTGCGGTAAGGAACCGCCTTGGGTGTCGTCGCCTGGCCGACAACGCGCACCTGCTGGCTATAGGCGCCGACAAAACTCTTGACGATCACGGTAACCAAAGGCGAACGCACGTAGCGACCCAACGCGTCCTGCAGATCCTCGGCCAGTTTGTCCGGGGTCTTGCCGGCGGCTTCGATCGATTGCACCAGCGGGATTGAAATGCGCCCGTCGGGGCGCACCGGCACGCTGGTGCTCAGGCTGGGGTTGTCGCGCACGAAGATTTCCAGCGAATCGCCGGCGCCAATGATGTATCGCTCCGTCGACGGAGGTGCCGTGACCGGCCCGGTGGTGGTCGGCACCGTGCTGCACCCGCCAACCAGCAGCAGACCCGCTGCCATTCCCAGACACGAAACGTATTTTCGCAATAGTGGATTCATTCGCCTTCCTCCTCGATTTCAGCGCGCGCCGCGCCCGAACAACACCACTTCCACGGTCTGCACCAGGATGGTCAGATCAAAAACGAGATTGTGGTTTTTCACGTAAAAAAGGTCGAAATTCAGCTTTTGCTCGGCGTCCTGCAAAGACGATCCGTACGGATAGCGCAGCTGTGCCCATCCGGTCAGACCCGGTTTCACGCAATGGCGCAGGCGATAGTAACGAATACGGATGTTGAAGTCGTCAACGAACTGGGGGCGCTCCGGCCGTGGACCGATGATGCTCATGTCCCCGCGCAGCACGTTCCACAGTTGCGGCAACTCATCGAGCCGGGTCTTGCGGATGAATCGCCCCACCCGCGTCACCCGCTCGTCATCCTGCGAGGCCCAGCGCGCCACGCCATCGCGCTCGGCGTCGGTGCGCATGCTGCGGAATTTGATCACCGGAAACAGCCGGCCATATTCGCCAACGCGTTCCTGGCGGTAGAGGATGGGCGCCCCGGCACCCGACTCCATGCGTATGGCCAGTATCGTCAGCAACATCAGCGGCCACGCCAGCAGCAACACCAGCGCGGCGACGGTCACGTCAAAAGTGCGCTTGATCGAACGCCGCATAGGCGAGCTGTTGAAGCCTTCGGAAAACACCAGCCACGAGGGATTGGTGAGGTTCATCTTGATCCTCCCCGCCTCACGCTCGAAAAACTCGGTCAATTCGGTCACGGTGATGCCGCGCTGCTTGCACTCCAGCAGGGCATCCACCGGAGAGCCCCCGCGCCGATCGTCCGGCCCGACGACGATCTCGTCTACGCCCAGAGCCGCCGCCCACTCGCACAATGACCCTTCCGGATGCAGCAGCAACGGCGCAGGGATGGACACCCGATCATTGCCCACAGGCACGTAACCAAGGACCTTGAAGCCACGTTGGTCGGTCTTGCGGCGCATCTTGCGCACCACCTCGGCCGCCCGCTCGCCAGCGCCGAGCATCACCACGCGACGTTTGAACAGGTCGGCGTCGACGAAACTCAGAAACACCACCCGCCACAGCGCCACAGCGATATAGCCCACGGCCAGCGCTATACCCATGACGCCGCGGCCCAGGTAAGTCGCAGGAATGGCGTAATACATCACGGCAAGCGCGATGCCACCGAGCACAAAGGCAACGCCTTGCCGGCTCAGTCGCCCGCGCCAGTCAGCGCGCAGGTGGACCTGATACATCCCCAGCGCCGACATGGTGATGATCAACACCGCAGCGACCAGCAACCCACGCCAGTGCAAAGCCACCTCGAGCGCCGCGGAACTGTCGGCAAAGCTCCAAAAGCGCAGCACCACCGCGGCATAGACGCTGGCCACCAGCAGGACGAACTCAATCAGCACCAGCAGCAATTGCCATTGCAATGGCCGGAGTCGTAACAATCCGTTCATGTTCGCGCCTCCCGCTTCAATGACTATGTCCCTTTGCGCGACTGATAGCGGCAGAAGGGGACAATTTTTTCCCCAAAAATGCCGATTGGGTCACATTTGGTGCCGTGCACTATATAAGCGCACGTTGCTGAATGAATCCGGCAGCACGAAACGTGCCGTCGTCGGAGCATGGCCTCCGCAGTCAACCGCGCAACGCACTTTTGCCCTTGAACCGACGCGGGCATGCCGCGCGCAACGAGCGGCCACATTGGATCCGGATATGTTCGTCCCCTGGAGCCACAACGCCAGCGCGACGCTGGCGTTGTCAGTGACGCTTCCAGGAACGTGGAAGCGAGCGGGCAAGAACCCCGTGTGCGCTCACACCCGATCTGGACGCCCTCAGACCCTCACGCTGCCCGAATGCGAAGCCCCCCGCATCGCGCCTTGAAGCTGCGCCGCGACGGTCGACGACGCCGGTCCATCCCGCCATGTGGCGCGACCACTACGGTTGAGAACCGGTGTCATCTCCGCCGCCGACCAGCGACACCGTTGTATCGCCACGCTTTTGATAGTTGCCGTCGCCCAATGGTTGCGACAGCAGGTGGCCCGGATCGCCACTGGTTCGTGCACCGATATCCCGCGCCCGTCCACGCGCCGAATACCCAGTACGTTCGTCGGCACGCCCATGGCGTCCAGGCGATCCACTGCTGCGTCTTGCCTGGTCTCAGGCGCACCCGAACCAATCGATACCCCGGCTGTGTCGACGGCATCCGCCGACGGCAGGCCCTGCGAGCCTTCGCTCTCGCTTTGCCCGGTTCCGCCCGGTGCACTGTCCGCGTCTGGCCGGCTGCCCAGATGTGGCTGTCTGCCGCGCTGGTCTGGCGTACTGGTGGCCTGTCCGCTGGACACGCCGCCGGTGCCTTGCTGGCCGTCGCCGGCAGCATCGCTATCATGCTGATCGTTCATGGCCACCTCTTGTGTCGGTGCGGAGCCAAGCGTCGACCATGCGCTGTCTGCGTAGTGCGAAGGTCGGGCTAGACGCGTCCTGTCACCGGAATCAAGGCGCCGGTGACAGGCGCGCCCTGCTCGCTGAGCAGGAACAGGATGACATCGGCAAGCTGTTGCGGCTTGACCCAGCGGGTGAAGTCGGCAGTGGGCATGTCAGCGCGATTGGGCTGCGTGTCGAGGATGCTGGGCAACACCGCGTTGACTGTGATGTCGCGGCTTTTGAGCTCCTCGGCCAGCGCTTCGGTGAAGCGCATCACGCCGGATTTGGACGCGGTGTAGGCGCCAACGCCGGCACCGGCTTTCACTGCGGAAGCCGCACCGATGTTGACGATGCGTCCGCCCGCGCGCAGGTGCTGCAGCGCGGCCTGGCTGGCGGCCACGGCAGTGCGCAGGTTGATCCGGTAGAGCAGGTCCCAAGTGTCGGCGCTGCCATCGGCCAGGGTTTCAAAGCGGAAGGTGCCGGCGATGTTCACCAGCGCGTCGAGCCCACCCATGGTCGCGGCTGCGGCGTCGATCGCATCCTTGGCCGCGCCCGTATCGGACAGGTCGACCCCGCCAATGCATGTGGCCTTGCCAAGTGGCGCCTCCGGCGCGGGGGCGCGATCAATCGCCACCACGTGGGCCCCCGCTTCCAGCGCCGCAACTACGGTCGCTGCCCCAAGCGCACCGAAACCGCCGGTTACCGCGATGCGACGATTGTCCAATTGCATGCCGGTCTCCTGAGTTGGCCAACGTCAAAGCATAAGCCCCCGGCGCGCGCCATGCGCGGGAGCGGTGGCGCTCACACTTGGAGCCTGTCAGCTGGCCGCGCCACCAGCGCATACAGCGCCGGCATCAGGAAGATGCTGATCAGCAGACGCGAAAGCATGCCGCAGACGATGACCAGCGCGAACGGCCGCTGCGAGTCCGTGCCCACGCCGCTGGCCAAGGCCGCCGGCAGCAGGCCAAGGGCTGCCACCAGCGCAGTCATCATGATTGGCCGCAAACGCAAGATCGCACCCAGGCGCACGGCCGCATCCAGCGCCATGCCATCGCGGCGCAATTCGTTGACGTATGAGATGTACACGACGGCAGTCAGCACCGACACGCCGAACAAAGCCAGGAATCCGATCCCGGAGGACACCGAGAACGGTGTGCCGGTGAACCACAACGCCAGGATGCCGCCCACCGGCGCCGACAGGAGGACCCCAAGCACCGTGATCAGCGGGAATTTGAAATTGCCGTACAGCGAAAACAGCAGCAGAAAAATCAGCCCCAGGGTCAGCGGAAGGATCACGCCCATCTGTCCGCGCGAGGCCGTGTATTCGGTGTATTCCCCGCCCCAATCCACGCGATAGCCCGCCGGCAGCGATACCTTGGTTCGCACCTGCTGCATGGCGTCCTCCACGGCACCGGCAAGGTCGCGTCCCTTCACCGAGAACTGCACGCCGATGTAGCGTGAATTGTTCTCCCGATAAATGAAGGACGCGCCGTTGGTAACCCGGATATCGGCAAACTGCTTGAGCGGGATCTGCTGGCCGCCCGGCGTGGCCACGAGGATGTTGCCAATGGCCACCGGGTCGTCCCGATACTTCCGATCAAGCCGCACGACGAGGTCGAACTGCTTTTCGCCCTGCACCACCTGGGTCGCCACGTCGCCACCAATGGCGGTCTGGATCAAACCGTTGATGTCGGCGACGTTCACGCCGTAGCGGGCGATCGCCGCGCGGTTGATCTTTATGGTCAGGCTGGGCTGCCCCAACTCCTGCACCAGGGTCACGTCGCCGATGCCGCGCACGCGCTCAAGCACCTGCTTGATCGCCTTTCCCTTGTCCTGCAGCGTGCCCAGATCCGGGCCGAAGACCTTGACCGCGAGCGCACTCTTGAGGCCGGTTTCGGCCTCGTCCACGGCGTCCTCGGCCGGCTGCGTATAGTTGAATGTGATGCCGGGAAACGATTGCAATTTGGCGTTGATGGCCGCGATCAACTGCGCCTTGGTGTGGCGGGTGCCAGTCCATTGCGCATAAGGCTTGAGCCCGACAAAAAACTCCGCGTTGAAAAACCCGGTGGCATCGGTGCCGTCGTCCGGCCGACCCAGCTCGGAGGTGACGGTGGTGACCTCCGGGAACGAGCCCAGGATTGCGCGTATCTGTGGCGCGATTTTCGCCGACTCCTCGAACGAGATCGTGTACGGCATCGTGGCGCGTACCCACAGCGCACCCTCGTCCAGTTGCGGCATGAACTCGGCGCCTATGCCCGGCACCAGCGCCAACGCTCCCAGCAGCACGACGACGGACGCGAAGGTGGTTGCCCACGGTCGCGCCAGACACAAATCCAGACCTTTGACGTAGACCGACTTGACCGCTTCGAACGCACGATTGCGACGCTCGCGCACGCCCTTGCGCATGAACCACGAGCACAGCACCGGCAGCAAAGTCAGGGTGACGATCAACGAGCCGATCAGGGCAAAGATCATCGTGTCGGCCATCGGCTTGAACAGCGTGCCGGAGGGGCCGGACAAGACGTAGATGGGCAGGAAGCTGGCGACGATCACCGCCACGGCGTAGAACAGCGGCCGATCCACCTCGGCGGCCGCATTGCGCACGACTTCGCGGACGTCGAGCGGGGCGCCGTCGAGCGCCGCCACCTGACGGAAGATGTTCTCCACCATGAAGATCGCGCCGTCGACCAATATCCCGAAATCCACCGCGCCGATGGACAGCAGGTTGGCCGACGCGCCTTGCAGGTCCAGGCAGAAAAACGCGAACAACAGTGCCAGCGGGATGGTGGTGGCAACGATCAAACCGGCACGCAAGTCGTACAGGAAAAACACCAGCACCACGATCACCAGCAACATGCCGCGCACCAGGTTGCGCTCGACGATACTGGTTGTCTCGGCTATCAACGTGCTCAGGTCGTAAAACGCGTGCACCCTGACGTCCGTGGGCAGGATGTCGCGATTCAATTCCGCGGTCTTTGCCTGCACCCGCTGCAGGACGTCCTGGGTTTTTTCACCCTTGCGCATGAGGATGACGCCTTCCACCGCGTCGTCCTGTTTCTCGTAGCCGAATTCACCCAGCCGCGGCGCGGTGCCGATGACCACGCGGCCGACCTGCTTGAGCAGGATTGGCACCCCGTCGTGCACCGCCAGAACCACGTTGCCGATGTCCTCGAGCGTCTCCAGGCGGCCCACGCCACGTACGTAATAGAACTGCCCACCTTGCGAGTAAAACCCACCGCCGGCGTTGCCGTTGTTGGCCGCCAGCGCGGCCTCCACCTGCACCGCGGACAGGCCCACCGCCGCCAGGCGAGTCTGGTCCAGCAACACCTGGTACTGCATGCTGCCGCCGCCAAAGCCGGAGTCGTCGGCGACGCCGGCAACGGACCGGTACTGTGGCTCGACCGTCCAGTCGGCCAGCGTCTTCAGTTCAACCGGCGAGCGGTCGGGGCTTTGCAGGACGTAGCGGTAGATCAGGCCCGATGGCGCCGAAAGCGGCGACAGTGACGGCGTCACGCCGTCCGGCAGGCCCAGGTCACCCAGGCGGTTGAAGACCTCCTGGCGCGCGAAATAGTTGTCGGTGCCCTGGGCAAAAGTCAGCACCACGTCGGACAGGCCATACAACGACACCGAGCGCTTGGCCGTGGTCTGCGGCACGCCGTCCATGCCCAGCTCGATGGGCACCGTGATCAGGCGTTCCACTTCCTCTGCGGTGTGACCGGGCCATTGCGTGACGATGTCGACCATGGCCGGGGAAAGATCCGGATAGGCATCCATCGGCAGGCGTTTCAACGACCAGCTGCCGACG